>JAOAPX010000084.1 GCA_025463125.1 Acidobacteriota bacterium
CGTTTTCTTCGCCGAGACGCGCGCCGGTCGAACGCGCAAAATCCGTTTCGGTGATTTTTTCCTGCACGATTTTGATTTCGAACCTTTCATTGATCGCTGCCTGGCTCGCGGGCGTTTGCGCCTTTAGATCGTAGTGCGCCGCGCCGCACAAAACAACGGCTGACAGCAAACTGAAAAGGCTGTTTCGGCTGAAGAATTTCGGCATTATTTAAGTTCCCCCTTGATACGAAATATTTAATTTTTCGGCGGCGTTCCGGCTGGTCGCTGTTGCTTTGGCGGCGCGGCGGGCAGAGCGTCTTTCTCTTGCCGCGGCGTTTCGTCGCCGCCGACGGGAATTTCACCGAGAGCTTCGGCGACAATTCGTTCGATATCGGCTAAACGGCTGACGATTCGCAAACGAATCCCGACGTTGCGGTATGTCACGCCCGGCTCGACGGTCTGCGGCAAATTTACGCGTTCGGCTTCCCAAACGTTTTTTCGATTTTTTTCCGCCGGGAAAATCACGGTCGGGCTCGGCACGACTTCAAATTTCAATTCGCGCGCCGTGATGTTTGCAGTAATCACCACATCGCCGTCCTGAACGTCCTCATTTTTTTGAGTTTCGGTTGTTTTGACCGGTTGATTTGTGTTTTGCGCGTAAAGATTCGGGCAAAATCCGATAGCGGCAATTAATAATAGCGGAGCTGATAGCAGAAGTTTGAAATTGTTTTTCAGGTTCATCACCTACCACCTTGTTCATGTAAAAGATAAATACTTTTGAAAAATTATAACAAATAAATATTGCGTTCGGTAAATTATTTAATTTGAACTTTTATGGTTTATGTTTTTTAATTTCGAATTACTTCGCGGGCAATTCTCAAACTTTTATTTTTCTTTAAGGCTTTCGGAAAAACTTTCGCTCATATTTTCTCGTACAGATGTTCTTTTAACTGAATTTTATCATCTTACTGTGGTAAGATTTTAACGGGCGAAAGTGTAATTATTACAAAGATGGCAGTCGGCATTATCATTCACATCTCAATCGGAAAGGAAAAACGCACAGAGTTTTTTTCCGAAGAAATCATTCGTATCGGCTCAAACGAGAAAAGTGATTTACAAATCCGCACAAAGCAGATCGAAACAAAATCTGTCTGGCTCGAACTTGAACATTCGGGCGACGCTTACCGCATTATTAATTTCGACAAAACTTTAAATATTTTCCTGAACGAAAAACCCGTCCGGCGATTTGTCGCTCTAAACGACGGCGACATCGTCACGCTCGAAAACACGGAAGTTTCATTTTCGTTTTTCTCGTTAAACACGAAATCTTCGATGATCGCGACCAATCGCGAACAGCCGCAGGTCGCCCCGTTTATCGAAGCCGCCGCGATCGAATCAGCCGTTTCGCCCAAGCGCGACGACGCGAAAACATTTCTGCGCGAATTCGTCCGCGAGCTTTCCCGCGAAGTATCCTGGACGACGAAACTGATCGCGCTCGTTCTCGCAATCAGTTTTATCACGGGGATTTTATATATCGGTTCCGCCGTCAGAAACGAGCTGCGCGTCAGCCGCGAGCAATCGGAAAAACAAGGCGCGATTATCAGCCGGCTCGAAG
Source organism: Acidobacteriota bacterium (assembly GCA_025463125.1). Taxonomy (GTDB): domain Bacteria; phylum Acidobacteriota; class Blastocatellia; order Pyrinomonadales; family Pyrinomonadaceae; genus SXVE01. Next base: position 1,595 of record JAOAPX010000084.1, read on the forward strand.
AACGGCTCGGCGAAACCAGCAATCAGATCGGTCAGCTCGATAAATCGAACAAGGCTTTGATCAGCACCGTTTCGCTTGCTCAAAATCTGCGCGTCGAATATGGAAACGGCGTTTGCCTGATCGTCGGCGTTTATGATTTGGTCGATAAGAAAACCGGCAAAATTCTTCGTTATCCGGACCCGCAGGCTTTTCAGCCGAGCCCGTATGAACCGGCGCCGATGGAAGACGAAATTCCGCAGGATAATTCAGCGCAGATGGGTTTGACGACCGAAGGCAACGGCTCGCCGGTCGAATATGATTTTCTCGGAACCGGATTCCACGTCGGCAACGGTTATATCGTCACAAACAGGCACGTTTTACAGCCCTGGGAAGAAGACGATCTTGTCAAACAAATGATAACCGAATCAAACGGCAAGGCGCGCATCAAACGTCTGATTATTTATTTCCCGACTTTTCCGCAGCCGTTTCCTTTGAAAATCCGCCAACTCGATTATCGCGAGGATTTGGCGATCGCTTCGATCGACCAGAATCTGGTTTCACCGGATATCCCGGTTCTTCCTCTCGAATCAAATTCTGATGCGGTCGCGATCGGAAAAACAGTCGTAACAATCGGTTACCCGAGCGGACCGGAAAGGCTTCTCGCGATGGTTGATGATGAAGAAGCAAAATCGATCAATTCGCGCTTCGGCAATTCGAGACAAAATTTGATCAGTTTCCTCGCGCAATCGAGGAAAATTGTTCCTTTAACGACGCAGGGCGCAATCACCGATCTGGATTCGCGCCGTATAGTTCACGACGCGAAAACAGCTGAAGGCGGCTCGGGCGCGCCGCTTTTCGGTCAAACCGGAAAAGTCGTCGGCGTTAATTTCGGGGTTTTCACGCAAAACACCGCTGCGAATATGGCAATCCCGATTCGCTTTGCCGTCGATTTATTAAAAAAGGTCGGATGGAAATCGCCCGAGGAAACGCAATCCGACGCCAAGCAAAATCCGACGCCAAGTTCGGTCGCAAACACAAACGTCGTTAAGGATAATAAAGCTCAGTAAAAGTTTCCGGGCTTAAAAAAGTTTTTTTCGAAATGCGAAAAAACTTTAAAGTTTGTAAACTTTTAATTTTTTTATGGACAATCTTGTTTTTTCCAATATGCTGCACAGACCTGCGCGCACGGCTGTAAGCATTCTCGGCATTGCCGTCGGCGTCTTGCTGATCGTTTTTACAATCGGTTTATCCGAAGGCACGTTGCGCGAGCGGGCTTCGCGCGAGGCGAACGTCGGCGCTGAAATTCTTTTCTGCGCGACTGCGACCTGCGGATTGAGCGGCAGCGAGCCGTTTAGCCTGCCAGTTTCGCTCAGAAGCGAGATCGAAAAAATTGAAGGCGTGCAAACCGCCGTTCCGATCGGGCAAACATCGGTCGCCGCCGACAGCAATACCGGCAATCGTTTGATCGACGGCGTGCATTTTGCCGATTACGCGAATCTTGCCGGTCTGCAAATGATCGAGGGAAAGGAATTCGGCTCTTCAGCCGATGAAGCGATTATCGATACGGGTTTTCAGAAACAAAAAAATTACAAGCTCGGCGATAAAATAAAACTTTGGGAACGAGATTTTACAATCGTCGGAACATACGAACCGGCGGCGGGCGCGCGCGTAAAAATTCCGCTCGATGTTATGCAGAAACAACTCGGCGGCGAAGGTAAAGTTTCATCTTTTCTCGTTAAAGTAAAAAACGGCGTTTCGCCCGAACAAGTCGTCGAAAAAGTACAGGCGCGGTTTCCCGACAACAGAAATCTTCTGACAAAAGATTTGGAAGAGCTTTATATGTCGAGCATTCCCGCGCTGAACGTCTTTTTGAACGTGATAATCGGCGTCGCCGCGATTATCAGCGCGCTTGTAATTCTTTTGACGATGTACACGACCGTCACCGAAAGAACGCGCCAGATCGGGATTATGAAATCTCTCGGCATGAGCAACTCGAAAATCGGCTGGATTATTACGCAGGAAGCGCTTTTAATCAGCTTTTTCGGAATTGTCGGCGGAATCGTACTGACAGTCGTCGTGCGTTATGTTTTAACGCGCGTGACGACATTGGAAGTTCAAATCAGTTTGCCGGTAATAGCCGTAACTTTTGTCGTCGGATTGATCGGCGCAGCGATCGGGGCGCTTTACCCGGCACTGCGCGCTGCGCGGCTCGATGCGGTCGAAGCTTTAAGTTACGAGTAAACGGCGTTTTTCGATTAAACGACGCAAACCAAATTCAGCCCGAATTTTAATAAAGCGAAAACAAAAAAACATAGCCTTCCTTTGCAAAAGGCAAACGCAAAGGAAGACTATGTTTTTTTGTTTTGCGAAGATTGAAAAGCTTTACTTAGATATTTTAACTTCTGTTTATTTCCGGCTGATTTTGCGGATTGATCGCCGTTTGTTCAGCCATTATAAACTTCTCGCCCGTTTCGTTTTTATTCTCACCGGTGATGATATTTTGCTGTTTCGGCAGCAGAAAAGCGACAAACAAAGCTAAAATTGAAAAACAGGCGCCGAGCCAGAATACATTATGAATCGAACTTGCCATCGCATCCTGCAAAATCTCGAAAGTGCTTTCCGGCAGCGTCGCTTTTGCCTGCGGATCGATCAAAGCGTTTGGATTTGCCGCGAGTTCTGCGGCTTGTTCAACGGTTAGAACGCCGTTTCCGGTTTCCGCCACGTAGTTTAACTGCGAGGCTAAGCCAGCCGTTAAAACCGCGCCCATAATAGCCACGCCGAACGCGCCGCCGATCGCTCTGGAAAATTGATTGAGCGACGTGGCGACGCCGAGCTGAGTTCGCTGTACTGCCTGCTGCACGGCGATTAAAAGCGTCAGCATCGTTAAGCCTAAACCCGCACCGATCAGCACCAAATCAATATAAAGCCAGAAGCGCGGCGTATCTCTCTGGAAAAGCGAAAGGCTGATAAACCCAGCCGACAAGACCGCGAAACCGATTATCGAAATGCTTCTGTATCCGACTTTAAGCAAAAGTCGTCCGCCGACAACCGACATCGTCACCCAGCTGAGCATCAAAGGCGTCAGAAGCGAACCGGCTTCGGTAGCCGTCGAACCGAGCGCGCCCTGTGCGAAAAGCGGAATAAAAGAAATTGCCCCGAACATTGCAACGCCAGCCAGAAAACCCGCGACGACCGAAACCGAAACCGTTCTGTTTTTAAAAAGGTCGAACGGGATAATCGGGTCTCTGGCTTTTTTCTCGACGCGGAAAAACCACAAAAGCAGAATGACGGCAATGCCGAAAATAATCAGGTTCTTCGGCGAGAAAAGCGTCGATAAAGATGCGCCGCCTTCGACCGTCGTAACCATCAGCAAGCTGATTGCCGTCATTAAAAGCCCCGCGCCGAGATAATCGATTGTCGGCGTTTCGTGCTGTTTCGGTTCCTTTAAAGCCAAACCGATTATCAAAGCGGCGGCAATTCCGACCGGTAAATTTATGAAAAACACCCATCGCCACGAGAGTTGGTCGGTAATAAAACCGCCGACAATCGGACCGACGACGCTCGAAAAGCCCCAGACGCCGCTAAAATAAGCCTGCATTTTCGCGCGCTCCTGGAGCGTAAAAATATCGCCGATTATCGTCATACCGAGCGGAACGAGCGCGCCCGCGCCTAGCCCTTGAATAGCCCGAAAGGCAATCAATTGCGTCATTGACGTCGATAACCCGGAAAGAAGCGTGCCGAGCAGAAACACAGCAATACCGATTTGATACAGCAAGCGCCGCCCGTATAAATCCGAAAGTTTCCCCCAGACCGGAACGGTTACGGTCGATGTAACCAGGTACGCCGAAAAAACCCAGCTGTAATGATTGAGCCCGCCGAGCGATGCGATCACGGTCGGCATCGCCGTTCCGACGACCGTCGCTTCGAGCGCGGCGATAAACATTCCGGTCATGACGCCGAGCGTTACCGCCCAGCGCCGCCGTGAAGTCATTTCCAAAAGAGGTTTATCTGTTTGATTCGTTTGCTTTGCGTTTGATACTTCCACCCTTGCTCGCCTGTTTCCTTTTTCTATAAATACACTCTTTATTGTATTTTTTTAAGATTGGGTTGAAAAGCCGTTTGATTACTTTCCGTATTTTTCTTTATCCTTTGCGGCTAGCTCGCCGATTTTTTCCATCAGGAAATCGCCGATTTCCTTGTGAGTTCGCAGACGGTCGCTTTTTTCGTAAAATTTCGACAAATCAATGGGCTCGCCAAACCAGATTCGCACCTTTTCGCCGCCCGTCCAATTTCCCAAAACCTGCTTCGGCAGATCGTTTCCAAGCCCGGCAATAAACACAGGAACGACCTGCGGCTGCGCCGAATAAATTATTTTACCGACGCCCGGCTGAGCCGGAAGAAAATTATACGGATCGTCGTTTAAATTTCTTTTTCCTTCCGGGTGAAAGCCGATTATATGCCCGCGTCCTTCTGAAGCTAGCTGAATGACTTTACGAAGCGAAAACTTATCGAATTCCCTTTTAGAAGCTTCTTTTTCTTCACGAAAAAAAGGAGGATACATCGCCCACCAGCCCATTATCAAATTAACCAGCCAGCCGATCGGCGTCGTATAAAAAAATTTGGCGCGAACCGGGAAAAACAAAGTTATCGGGCGCTTGGTCCGGCGAAAAATCACGCTGGAAACCGTATACATATCAAAAAACGAGCGATGATTGGCGACCAGCAAAAGCGGTTTATCAATCGAAGCTTTTTCGAAATTTTCCAGCCCGTAAACGTTCATCAGGTTATACGTGCATATTTTTATCCAGAGCGAACCTAGATGACGCTGGCAAAATGTCCAGAATCGTTTCCACGCGCCATGATTCATTTTATGGGTTAATCGAAAGCCGATCTTTTCCGTTGAACTAAGCACGGAAAGCTCCGCCGGGATTGGAAGATTTGAGCCTTGCGATTCGGGAACCTGAGTATCCGGGCTGGTTTGTAAAGTGTTTTCCGTCATAAACAAAAAATTTAGTTTAACATTTAACAACCACCTGTGAGAAACCTGCATCTGAACGCCATCTAAATTGTTTGCAAATAAAAATTTAAGATATATCCTTACAAAAGAAAAAGCCCCTCGATTAAAATTAATTATTTGTGTGATTTACCGATATCGCCGCGAAAAATAGTTATGGACAAAAAAGTTCTTATTTTGTAAAATACCAGCTACCCCTTATTTGATTTTTTACACAAATCTAATTTAATCAACAATTATTCTGATTTTATCTATAACAAATACCGCCGGAACCGGCATAAGAAACAACCACAGGAGTTTAGTAAATGATTAAGAGGTCTTTCCCGTTTTTCCTTCTTTTTTGCTTAGGACTTATTTTCCAAGCCGCGCCGGTTTTAGCCGGCAAAACCGTTTCCGGCGATAAACTTTGGCGCGAGGTCGATAATTCCGGAATGAAAGCGGCGGATTCCGTTTTGGCGGTCAGCGATTACAAAGTCTTTCGTTTGGATAAAACGGTTTTACGAATGATTTTAGACAAAGCTCCGATGGAATTTTCCGTGTCCGGCAGCGAATCAGTCGCCAATAAAGCCGATATTGACGCGACGATCATTACGCTGCCTTTGCCCGACGGCACGTTTTCCCGTTTTACTATAAAAGAATCTCCGATTATGGAAGCCGGATTGGCAAAAAATTTTCCTGATATCGCGACTTATATCGGACAAGGCATCGACAATCCGAGCGCCGTCGCGCGGCTCAGCCTGTCTCCTGCGGGTTTTCGCGCGATGATTCTTTCTTCGGGCGGCACGATTATCGTTGATCCTTTGACCAAAGACGATACTGAAAATTATATTTCGTTCGATAAAGGAAATGCGGTCAAAGACGATTCGTTTGTTTGTCATTTTAATAACGAAATCGCCAAACTCGGCGCGCCTTCTTACGAAAACTTTAAAGGGCTTGAATTTCCGGCAAGCGCCGCAAACGGATCGAGGCTGCGCACATACCGGATGGCTTTAGCCGCAACCGCCGAATATACAAACGTTTTCAGACAAACCGCCGACACAGACGCCCAGGCAAAAGCGCGCGCGCTCGAACAACAAATTATCATTATGAACCGGGTAAACGGCGTTTTCGAGCGAGATTTAGCCATTCGCATGGTAATCGTCGCTAATAACGATTCAATCATTTATACGGATCCCGCGACCGATCCTTACACAAACACTGAAGGCAACAAGATGCTTTCGGAAAATCAAACCAATCTTGACGCAGTCATCGGGACCGCAAATTATGATATCGGTCACGTTTTCAGTACAGGCGGCGGCGGCATTGCCGGTTTGCGCGTTCCGTGCGGTGCAGGAAAAGCTCGCGGCGTAACCGGTCGGCGAACCCCGATCGGCGATTCATTTTCGATTGATTATGTAGCTCATGAAATCGGACACCAGTTCGGCGCAAATCACACATTTAACGGAACGGTTGAAAATTGCGGCGGAAGCACGCGCGTAGGATCTGCCGCATATGAGCCGGGCAGCGGCGTAACGGTTATGGGTTATGCCGGTATCTGCGGCAATCAAAATCTTGCCAGAAACAGTATCGACACGTTTCACGTCAGAAGTCTTGAAGAAATTATCGCTTTTATTTCCAATTCCGCTTTAGGCGGCTCGTGCGGATCAGTCACAGATACGGACAACAGCGTTCCCGAAATAGCGGCGGTCGGTGCGGCTTTATATAATATTCCGAAACAAACGCCCTTTATTTTATCGGCTTCGGCGACCGACGCAAACAATGATTCGATAAGTTACGACTGGCAGCAGTATGATCTCGGATCAGCTACCACTGCCGTCCCCAATACGGATTCAGACGGTTCGGAACGTCCGCTTTTCCGGTCTTATATTCCGAAATCGAATGGAACCAGGGTTTTCCCTTCCCTTCAGTATATTTTGAATAACGCGAACGTTCCGCCCGCGCAAACCGGAACTCTTTTGACCGGCGAAATACTGCCGGCAATAGCCCGCACGATGAACTTTCAGGTTATCGCTCGCGACAACCGAGCCGGAGCGGGCGCGATCAATACGGCAACCGTTCAGGTGGCTGTCGACGCCAACAGCGGACCTTTTGTCGTCACATCGCCGAACACCGGCGTTTCAATAAACGGAAATTCTTCGCAAACAATCACATGGGACGTTGCAAACACCACAGCCGCGCCCGTAAGCGCCGCGAACGTAAGAATTTTGCTGTCAATCGATAACGGCGAATCGTTTAATACCGTTTTAGTCAATTCTACGCCGAACGACGGAAGTGAAACCGTTACGATTCCGAACACGGCTTCAACGACGGCGCGAATTAAAATAGAAGCGCTCGGAAATATATTTTTCGATATTTCGGATGCACCATTTACAATTATCGAATCGGTAACGAGCTGCACTTATTCGCTCGTTTCGTCAAGCCTGAGCAGTGCGGCTGCCGCCACAACCGGTTCTATCGATTTAACAACGCAAAGCGGCTGTCAGTGGGCGGCTGCGAGTAACGAGTCCTGGATAACAATCAACTCCGTCAGCACAACGAGCGGAAACGGCACGGTCAGCTTTACCGTTGCGGCTAACACAGGACTTACCGCACGAATCGGAACTTTAACCGTAGGCGGGCAAACCTACACCGTAACTCAGGCAGGCGTGTCCGTTTCAAAACGAACCACATTCGATTTCGACGGCGACGGGAAAACCGATGTTTCAATCTTTCGCCCGGCGGCTTCGGGCGCGGAATGGTGGTTTTTGAAAAGCTCTACGGGCGGAAACGGCGCTTTCCAGTTCGGCTCTTCGACCGATAAAATGACGCCCGCCGATTTTACCGGCGACGGCAAATCAGACTTTGCTTTTTGGCGTCCTTCAACCGGAGAATGGTTCGTTTTAAGAAGCGAAGATTTCTCTTTCTACTCCTTCCCGTTCGGCGCTAGCGGAGACGTTCCGGTTCCGGCTGATTTCGACGGCGACGGGCGAGCCGATCCGGCTGTTTTCCGTCCTTCAAATAATACCTGGTACGTGCAGAAATCTTCGGGCGGCGTTACGATTGAAACATTCG
>JAOAPX010000148.1 GCA_025463125.1 Acidobacteriota bacterium
TTAAGAAAAGATTTGAAGGCGATGATCTGGACATCGCCGAAACGGTCGAAGAAGCTAAAGTTTTTTTGAGCGAACACACTTACGACGCGATTTTCCTCGATCACGATTTGTTGCCTCATCACTATGAGTCCAACGATCACGACGATTTTTCGACCACCGGGTATGCCATTGCGGAATGGCTTAATGAAAACAGTCATTTCCAGCGCGCATCAACGATTGTCGTTCATACGCGCAATGCCGATGCGGCGATCAAAATGGTCGAAAAACTTCGCGAATCCGGCAGAACCGTCGAATACTGCGCCTTCCCGATGCTTGATTTGAAGATAAAAAATTACTGGAAACGCTAAATTAAAATAAAAAAAGCCGGGTGTTGTAAAGCCCGGCTTTTTTTATTTTAAATTGAAGTTGAATTGTTTTGCGCTTGCATTAAAACATACTCCTTTTCATAACTTGAATTTTCTCTAAACCTTTTGCCGGCAAATTTGCCAGCCGAAGCGTTTTTATTTCGATTTCGGCTCGCTCGCCGAGTTTTCGCTCGATGCCGGATTAAACGAGAAGCAGGGAATTGGTCACGTGTAGAAACGTTTCGGCTGATTCAAACGGATTTCCGCCGGTAAATTCGCCGGTTTTTGTCCTTTTTTTTAATGACTCCGGCGAAAATCCGGGCTTCTTCGGCAAAATATTTCCTGCATCACATTTATCTTTACAAACCCGCCGCGTCCCATTTTTTGACGATCTCGATAACAAGATCGGCGACCTTATCGGTTACTTTTTTGTAATATTCATCGGCTTTTTTCTGGTCGAACTTCGGATAACCCTGACCTTTTTGATAAAGACCGATCGAAGACGGAAAAGGAACCGCCGACCACGTTCCGGCTGCCGGATAAGCGGTCGCCATCTCGTCTTTGTATTTTTCGGGGTGAACCAGCGCCGGATCGATCGCCTGAATAAAAGCCGTTTCATTAAGTCCCGCGTGCCCGCCGTCTTCGCCGAAAACCGCTTTTGTTTCGTCGGACGCGAAAGACCACCAATTTATAACCAGCGTCCGCACTTTCTTTTCCGCCGCGACTTCCGCCGCCACCGATTGCAAAACCGCCGTCTGCCCGCCGCCGTGCCCGTTTAGAATAATGATGTTTTGAAACCCGTTTTTGGCTAAGCCTTCGAGAATTTGCTTGATAAACGGGCGATACGCCGATTCGGTAATCTGAAACGCGCCCGGATAGGCTTCCATCGAGCCGGTCATCCCGTAAGGCAAAGTCGGCGCGATCATCGCGTTTGTGCGGCGGGCGATGGTTTTTGCCATTGCCGTCGGCGCGGTGTTGTCGGCTCCGTTGTTGATGACTCCGTGCGGCTCGAGAGTTCCGGTCGGAAGTAAAACGGTTCGAATTTTCGACGGGACGGTTTCACGAAATTCCATCCAGTTGATGCGATCCATCTCGCGCGTCGAAACCGGATCTTTACCGGTTTGAGCGAAAGAGACGGCGGCAAGCGAAAAAACAAAAGCGGCGTAAATTAATAAGCGATACATTGCATTCTCCTGTTGAATTTTTTGTAATTTTTTGTTTTATCTTCGCTTAAAGATTTACGCCGCGCAATGATTTTCGCGTTTATATATTAAATGCCGGTTTATTTAATAAAAATAAAAGCCTCTTGCCTTAAACTTCGGGCTTTGTTAAAGTGCTGATGCCTTAAAAAAAACAATAATATTTCCCGGCGGATTGTTATTAAAACAAGACTGACACTTTTAAATTAATAAGGATTGTCGCAACGGCTTTACGCCGGCATTTCACCGGTAAATTACTATCGTTTTTTGCTGATTTTACTAAAACAATAATTAAAATGAAAAAAAACGCAAAGACAATTATTTTTATGTTAGCCGCGTTTCTCGTTCTGGCGGGAAATGTAAAAGCTGATTCGTCAATATTTACACCGGCAGCGCCTTTTGAATTAAATGATTTTCAAGAAAATTTATTCGATAGCGAACCGCAAAACAGATATTCGCTTAAAATTACCAACAGATCTAAATGGGACATACACGAAGTTTATGTAGAAACCTCGGAAAATACGGAAGATTGGGGAAAAGAATGGCTTTCAGGCAGAGTTCTAAAGCGCGATACATTTATTACTATAACCAACCTGAAGCCGGGCGAATACGATGTCAGATTTATTGATGAAGGAAATGATGAATGTATTTTGAGAAACATCGCGATTAACAAAAATACTTCATGGGCAATAACGACAGCCTGGCTTGAAAAGTGCGCGGGTTACAGATAATCACCGAAAGGAAATATAAATGTTGAAAAATTAAGATTTCAGCTGTTTGTGTCGGCGATTGACGCCGGCGTTCGCGAACGGTAATTTGTTCGGACAAAAATCCGCCTGACAGCCGTTTGATGACGACCCCGATTTAATAGCGAGCTCGTTTTTCAATAACTACAAAAATAATTATAAAAAAGGATGGGAAGCCGGACGAATTCGGCTTCCCGTCCTTTTCGTTGAAACTACGAACATACTTTGCCTGTCGCCCCGGCAAGTGAAAATTATGTGCCGGGTTTTATTTTCGCCGGAGATTATTCTGCTTCGATTGCCGCCGTTTCGTCTTCGTAAACGTCAAACATCGGCATAAAACCGCTGAGCGTTAAGACTTCTTTTACTTTCGTCGGCAAGTTCGTAAGCTTTAAATTCCCGTCGTTTTTCCTGACTAATTCCAGCAGCGAAAATAATTCGCCGACCCCGCTCGAATCGATATATTTGACGTTTCGAAAATTCAGCAGAAAATTCGAAGTGCCCGCCTGAATTAATTGACGAACTTCCTCGCCGATTTTTCTGCTTCCGCCGCCTAAAATTACGTTTCCTTCTAAATCGAGAATAATTGTTTCTTCAGCTTTTCGCCTTGTGATGTTCAACATTTTTATTTTTTTATTTGATTGAAGATTGTGAATAACAAATTTAGATCAAAACTTTTATACGCTTTGCCTTAATTTTGTATTAATTATCTTAGCAGTTGACGCTCTATTTGAAAAAGGCTGTTTTGAAAACCGCTTTGACCTCTCTGAAAAATAAGATCGCATACATTTTATAAATTTTATAAATTGCCGGACACGTGTTCGCTTATCGCTTGTCGCAAATGTTTGCGCCTGCCGGTTTCGGTCTTAATTTCAAACTCGATCGAAATAAATATCCTCGGATCGCTTTTGTCCATTTAATTGTACATTTTTAAAGACTTACGGGTTTGCCGAACTGCGAAAAATCCAAATTCTCCGATTTTTTATCCGGGATTTTCCAAAATCTACAAGTTTATGTCCGGTCGCTGAAAGCAAATATTTTTTTCTAATAACTTAATCGCTTCTTTCGTTCGGGAAGGTTTTGCGGAACGCGCTTTGCGCTTTTCCTTTTGCACGAGCGCGCGCCGATTTCGAAACTGTCCAATAAATTGAACACTCGATTTTTACTGCAAAAAGCGCTTGTAAATCGTTTTATTCGACCTCTTTTTTTCGAATAAAAATCTTCCCGAAATCTCAGAATTTCTAGTAATTCCGGGCGCGGGTTTCGCGCCTGAATAAAGGAGCGTTATATGAAAAAAATGAAAGTATCCGTTTTAACCGCGAAGGCGTTTCAGAAATCGTTGAAAACTCCGACGAATCAGAACGCCGCTGAAGCTTCGAAAAGCGGAACATATAGTAAACACACGCGAACAACAAGAATTTTATTAACAATATCGATGTTTTTGATAATGTTCCCGGTGATCGCGTCGGCGCAGGCGGTTTCGGGCGTAACCGGAATCGTCTCCGACCCGGCGGGCGCGGTAATTCCGGGCGTGCAGGTGACTCTCGTCGATACGAAGACATCGAGAGAATTTACCGCCACGACCAACGAGCAGGGCGTTTATGTTTTTAATAACGTGCAGCCCGGTGCCGGATACCGTCTGACGTTTACCGGGCAGGGTTTTCAGACTCTCGTCCTCAATGACGTGCAGCTCGGAATCGGCAGAACCGAAACGCAGAACATTGAATTGACGACCGGGCAGGTGACGGAAACCGTAGAAGTGGTGTCTACGACGGGGGACGCGACGCTGAATACGACCGACGCGAGCATCGGCAACATTATCGGTCAGCGTCAATTGCGCGAACTGCCGATTCAGATTCGCAGCTCGCCGGCGGCGCTTATCGGTTTGCAGCCTGGCGCGATCGGAGCCAATGTCGGAACCGGGGCGAGCGGAAACAACAGAACCGGCTCGGTGACGGGAGCCCGCGCCGATCAGGGAAATATTACGGTTGACGGCATCGACGCCAACGATCAATCAACCGGTCAGGCGTTCGCGACCGTTGCGAACGCTCCGATCGATTCCATACAGGAATTTCGGGCTATTACGGCAAACCCGGGCGCAAGCGAAGGGCGCAGCAGCGGCGGTCAAATCCAATTGACGACCAACAGCGGCACCAACGAGTTTCACGGAAATTTGCGCGAGTATTATCGCGGCGAAAGATTCGCGGCAAACACGTTTTTCAATAATAGAGCCGGAGTTCCGAGACCCGCTCTACAGCGTCATCAATTCGGCGGAAGCCTCGGCGGACCGCTGCCGATGTTTAATTTCGGCGAAGGCGGACCGCTTTTTAATTCGGGAAAAGACAAGCTTTTTTTCTTTTTCGATTATGAAGGACGGCGCGACGAATCCGAATCGACCAATGTCAGAATCGTTCCGCTGCAAAGTTTTCGCGAAGGAAGGATCGGATATATAAATAATTCCAACGGCAATACGTGCCCGACCAACAGCCGCGCCAATGTTAATCCGAGCTGCATTTCGTATTTAACGCCGGAACAGGTCAGGGCGCTCGATCCGCAGGGAATCGGTGTGAATCAAGCTTTTTTGAATTATTTAAACAATCGCTACCCGCTGCCGAATGATTTGACCGGCGGCAACGGAATCAACACGGGCGCTTTCAGATTTAATTCGCCTGTAAGCCGAAGAGATCACACATACACGACGCGCATCGATTCGAATTTAACTTCAAAACAGAAATTGTTCGGGCGGTTTACTATTGCGCGCCGCAATCAGACGGATACGCTCAACAGCGTCGCTCAGCAGTTTCCGGACGATGTCGGAGGTCCTCTGATTGTCGACAGAAGCAACGCCTGGGTCGTCGGGCACAGCTGGATTATTTCTCCTGCTTTTTTCAATCAGGCGACTGTCGGCGTGACGACGGCTGTGCTGGATTTTCCGAATACGAACGCGCCTGCTTTCCCCAGCGAGTTTACTTTCGGCATGGGCTTGTCAGCTCCGTACGCGGGCATCGACCAGCAATTTCGTACGGTCAAAACGCCGACTATTCGGGACGATATGACGTGGACAAAAGGCTCGCACACGTTTCAGTTCGGCGGGCAGTTTAAACCGATCCGTTCAAATTCGAGAAACGTTAACGACCTTAATTTTGTGACCATCAGCGGAGCGGCGCTTGACGCTTCGCTTCGTCCTGCAAATCTTAGAACCGGAAGCGCCGCGGTGAACACAGCCGTAAACAACGCATTCGACGCGGCTTTCGGTTTCGCGCTCGGCAGATATTCTTCGATCACTACAAATTACGTTTACGATTCGAACGGAAATCCCCAAGCCCCCGGAACCGGTAAGATCGTTAACTGGGCGTATGACGAATATGAGCTTTACGCGCAGGACAACTGGAAAGCGCGCAGCGATTTGACGCTGAATTTCGGTTTGCGCTGGCATTATTACAACCCGCCGTATGAAACAAACGGTATTCAATCGGCGAGCAACGTCGATTACCGCGAGCTGCTCGATATCAGAATCGCGAATGCCGCTGCCGGAATCGGCGGCGCGGCAGCCGAACCGATTACGAGATATGATCTGGTCGGCAAAGCCAATGACCGTGAACCGATTTACGAGGGCGACAAAAACAATTTTGCGCCGCGCGTCGGCTTTGCCTACAATCCGTCATTCAAAGGCGGTTTGATGGGAGCGATTTTCGGCGACCGGAAAACGGTTCTTCGCGGCGGCGCTTCTATGGTTTACGATCGCGTCGGCGGCGGCATCACGTTTCTTTTAGATCAGGTGTCGTATATTTTCGACAACAGCGCGGCGGTAAATTTTACGGGCGCGAACGCGAGAGAACGACTGCTGAACAATCCGAGATTCCAGTCGATAAACTCGCTGCCGGTTCAGCCCGCCGCGCCGCCGATTACTCGCCCGTTTACTCCTTTCGTGGTCGGCGGAGAACCGGTCGGGCTCGCTCAGGGGCAATCGAATTTCCAGACCGATAGAAATTTCCAGATACCTTATTCTTACACATACAGTGTAGGTTTTCAGCGCGAATTGCCCGGCAATTTTCTGCTGGATGTTTCTTATGTGGGGCGCAAAGGACGCAAGCTTTTTGCGCAGGCTGACGCCGCGCAGGTGCTTGATTTTAAAGATCCCGCGTCCGGTCAGTTTATGCTGGCGGCATTCAATGCCGTTCAAACGCAGCTCGAAGCCGGAACACCTGCGGCAGGCATCACTCCGCAGCCCTGGATCGAAAACCAGATTAATTTAGCGGTTCCGGGCTTTTGCGCTAATGACTGCACACAGCTTTTAGCCGACGTTTACGAAGATTTGTTTTTAACGGGCGGTTCAGCCGATATCGTCGGCGGGCTATTCACCGAAGGACTTCTGAGACCGAATGTCGGCATCAGCGCGCAGTTCGGCGGTAACTTTTATTATACAAATCTGGGTTACTCGAATTACGACGGCTTGCTTGTCAGTTTGCAGAAGCGTTTTTCGAAAGGATTCGAATTTGACATAAACTATACGTTTTCCACTTCGAAAGACAACAATTCGAGCGTGGTCAACACGGTCGCGGGCGGCGTGATTTGCGATGTGACTAATATCGATTCGTGCTACGGACCTTCGGATTTCGACGTGCGGCATTTGTTTAACGCGAACGGAATCTGGGAGCTTCCGCTCGGTCGCGGAAGAGCGATCGGCGGCGATATGCCGAAATGGCTTGACGCGATTGTGGGCGGCTGGACGATTTCGGGCGTTTTCGGGGCGCGTTCGGGATTTCCTATAAGCATCGGCAGCGAATCTTATACGCGAACTTATTTCATCTCCACGCCGGCGGTTTTTATAGGCGATCGGTCGGCGCTTAAAGTGAAAATCAGCGAAGACGCCGGAGGCATCAAGCTTTTCGAAAACCCGCAGGCGGTTATCGACGCTTTCCGCTTTCCGAGACACGGAGAAACGGGAACGAGAAACAGCGTCCGCAGCCCCGGATTCTGGAATCTCGACGCGGCTGTCTCGAAGCGAATCAAGATGCCCTGGTCGGAAAACCATCGCCTGACGCTGCGAGCCGAAGCGTATAACCTGACCAACAGCGTCTCGTTTAACGTGCCGAGCACGGCGAATCTTAGCATCAGATCGACGAGCTTCGGTCTTATTAGCGGCGCTTTGAGCGCGGCGCGTGAATTGCAGTTTGCTGTCCGCTACGATTTTTAATCAAATCGGATTTTATTGCTTATCAGGTTTAATGAAACTATTTAAGGTTCCTCTCAATAAAGGAGGAACCTTCTTTTTTTTTAGCGGTTAAGAATCAGCACAAGAAACTGTCGCGAAAAGACGATCGAAGAAACAAACGCAATACGAAATTTTATATAAACAACCGAAAAATGAATGAAACACTTCGGCGCCGTTCGGCGTAAAAAATGATATGGGAAGCCGGGTATTATTATGGCAATTTGTGAAAGCGTATGTTATGAGTTCTTCCAATTTCGCCTTGACGTAGAAAAACAACAGCTGTTAAAAAACGGTCAACCCGTTCAGCTTACGCACAAGGCTTTCCAGATTCTGCTCTTGCTCGTCCAAAATTCCGGACAAACAACCAAAAAAGAAGACATTTTTAACGCCTTATGGTCCGACAGCTTCGTCGAGGAAGGCAATCTGACGCAGTATATCTATGTTTTGCGAAAAGCGCTCGGGCAAACGCCCGACGGGCAATCTTATATCGAGACCGTACCGCGCCGGGGCTATCGTTTCACGCTTTCGCCCGAGCAAATTTCAGTTGTGAAAACGGCTTTCGCCGAGGAATCCGGAGAAGAAGCGGGCGAAGAAGCAAAAGAAACCAACGCGCTTGGCGGTACCGAGCGATTTGAAAAAACGGAAAAAGCGAACGGTTTTGAATTAATAACCGAAAGAGAAAATGAAGACCATCGTGCAGAAGCCGAATCGATAGAAGAATTTCCCTTTTCGCCGGAAAAACCCGCCGCGAAAAAGCGCCCGTTTTTTTCCGGCACCATGCTCGCTGTTTTAGCTTTGCTTTGCCTGCTTGGGCTGATCGCGGCGACCGTGGCGATTTATTATATTCAGCCGCAACCCTCGCAAACGAATAACGCCGCCGCAATCAGATCGATCGCCGTTTTGCCGTTCAAGCCGATCGGCGAAAAAGGGGATAAGGAAAAACTCGGGCTCGGAATGGCTGATGCGATAATCACGCAGCTGAGCAAGCTGCAGCAGATAGAGGTGCGCCCGACGAGCGCGGTTTTTCGATACATCGATTATCCTTCGATAAATCCATTGAAGACGGGAAAAGAACTCGGCGTTGACGCCGTTTTAGAAGGCACCGTGCAGTGGGACGGCGATCGCGTCCGCGTTTCCGTTCAGCTGATTCAGGTTTCCAACGAAAAATCGCTCTGGACGGAAACTTTTCATGAAAACATCTCGGACATTTTCGCTTTTCAGGATACGATTTCCAGAAAAGTAGTTTCGGCTCTCTCTCTGCATTTGACGCCGCAGCAGGAACGAAATCTAAGCGCGCCCGGAACCACCGATCATTCGGCGTTTCAGGCTTATCAAATGGGCATTTACTTTTGGAACAAGCGCAGAAAAGAAGATTTGTTCAAAGCCGTCGATTATTTTCAGCAGGCGATCGAAAACGATCCGAATTACGCGGAAGCTTACGCGGGACTTGCCGATTCTTACAGTATGCTCGGGTTTTACGGCTTTGCGGACGTATCGGAAATGAGCGAGAAATCGCGCGAAGCGGCGGAGAAAGCTTTGTCTCTTAACGAATCTCTCGGCGCGGCTTATCTGGCGCTCGGCAATACGGAAATCATCAACAACAACTTTTCCAAGGCGAAAGAACTGCTCGAGCGCGCGATTGTTTTATCGCCTTACAACGCTTCGACGCACCAGCGGTACGGTTTCGTTTTGCTCGCTCTGAAACGTCTTGACGAAGCCGTGCAGGAAATGCGTCTGGCGCAAAGGTACGACCCGCTTTCACCGGCGATCAACAAAGCCTTGTGCAACGTTCTGATTTCAAAGCGAAGCTTTTCCGAAGCGATCGAATATTGCGAGCGCGCATCCGGGCTTTCGCCGGAAACGCCTGGAAACCGTTTGTCTCTTGCTCACGCGTATTTTCACGGCGGACGATACGAAGACGCCGTCAGCCAGGTAAATACGGAAATAAAATCCGGCGGGATGGTCAATGCGGCACACAGCTCGCTCGCTTATTTTTACGTCAAATCAGGTCGCTTTGCCGAAGCGAAAAAGATTTACGAACATTTAAAGCAGGAATTGAAAAACGACGCGTCGCTCAACATCGATTTGGCGGTGATCGCTTTCGCGCTCGGCAAAAAAGACGAGGCATACGAATACTTTAAAAAAGCCGTCGAGATAAACGATTCTAATCCTTCGATGCGAGTCGCCCTCGCTTTTGATCCGTCGCTCGATGAAATAAGAGCCGATCCGCGTTTTGCGGCTTTAATGCCCGAGTAAAACGATGGATTTTCGGCGAAGGATCGCTTAAAACGCGTGCGGGGCTCCCGTTCAAATCAAGAGGCGTGAAATAATTTGTCACAAAACGGCTGGGCACGGTGTTATTTGTTTAGAGGAAAAAATCGGTTTACTACCCTGAAACGGAAATAAGGCATCTTAAACTGTAAACAGTTTCACCTTAAAAACAGTCTTGAAATTATCAAAATATAAAGGCTGAGCCGCAAGTAATATGGCAGTTTGTGAAAGCATTTATTACGAATTTTTTGATTTTCGCGTTGATGTGGGAAAACAGCGGCTGCTGAAAAACAATCAACCCGTACAACTCACGCATAAGGCTTTTCAAATACTGGTTTTACTGATTCAAAATTCCGGGCAGACCACTCAAAAAGAAGACATTTTTAACGCCTTGTGGTGCGACAGCTTTGTCGAAGACGCTAATCTGACGCAGCAAATCTATGTTTTGCGAAAAGCGCTCGGGCAAACGCCGGGCGGGCAGTCTTATATCGAAACCGTGCCGCGCCGGGGTTATCGTTTCGCTTTGCTGCCCGAACAGATTTCGGTGAAAGCCGATTTGCGGCAAAGCCCGGAAACGTTTGCGCCGCAAACAAACGATTTTTCGCCTGCCGCGTCGCGCGCGCGGAACGGTTTTATCGAATTAAACGGGCGCTATCCAGGCATACGCGATTCATCCGAACCGAACGAAAACGCGGATTATTTTCCGGGCGCGAGTTTCGCCGCTAAATTAAACAAACCGGACATTTTCGCGCCGCTCGCAACACAGGAAATCTTTTCGCGCACGAAAATTATCGCCTCGATTTTATTTTTATTTTTAGCTGTAACCGCAGTTTCGCCTGTGATTTATTATTTTCAGCGAAATAAGCAGACGGCTGCCGCTTCAACGGATGTTAAATCAATCGCCGTCGTTCCGTTTAAGACGATCGGCGATGATGTCGATAAAGAAAAGCTCGGGCTCGGAATGGCTGACGCCGTCATCAGCCGCCTCAGCAAATTGCAGCAAATCGTTGTTCGCCCGACGAGCGCGGTTTTCCGCTATACGGACGAGCCCGCCGAAGCCGTTCAGGCTGGGCGTGATCTCGGCGTTGACGCCGTTTTGGAAGGAACGACGCTGTGCGACGGCGAACGCGTCCGTGTTTCCGTGCAGCTTGTCCGCGTCGCTGACGGAAAATCGCTTTGGGCGGAAAGTTTTCAGGAAAAGATCGTCGATATTTTTTCCGTCCAGGATTCGATATCTGCAAAAGTCGCAATGGCGCTTTCGCTCAATTTAACCAAACAGCAGGAAAAACTTTTAGAACAGCAAACGACAAACAGCACGGAAGCTTTTCAGGCGTTTCAGCTCGGAATTTATTTTATAAATAAACGCACGAGAGACGATCTGCTGAAAGCCGTGCAGTATTTTCGGCAAGCGGTCGAAACCGATTCGAATTACGCGCAGGCTTACGCCGGTCTCGCCGACGCTTACGGAATGCTCGGGTATTACGGCTTTGCCAACCCGGACGAGATGAAGCATCAAGCGAAAATTACGGCGGAAAAGGCGTTATCCATAAACGGTTCGCTGGCTGAGGCTTACACGGCTTTTGCAATGGCTTATATTATTAAAAAAGAAAACTATGCGAAGGCTCAGGAACTTTTGGAACGCGCCGTGACGCTCGCGCCGTATAACGCTTCGGCGCGCCATCGCTACGGCTGGATTTTGCTTTCAAACGGGAAACTGAACGAGGGCGCGCGGGAAATGCGCCTGGCTCAGGAATACGACCCGCTTTCACCGGCGACAAACCGCGCTTTTTGCAGTGTTCTGGTGATGCAGAGAAACTATCCGGAAGCCGCCGGGCAATGTGAAAAAACCATAGAGATTTATCCGGACGCTCCGAACAGCCGAAGAGCGCTGGCGCGAGCTTATTTTTATAACGGCAGACACGCCGACGCGTTCGCTCAGTTGGAAACTCAAATCAAGACGGGCAGGGAAGACGATGTAGTTTCCGCTCGCGGCGAGCTTGGGTATTATTACGCGAAGATCGGAAAAACAAAGGACGCGGAAAAAATCCACGCCGAACTAAAACAGGAATACGAAAAAAATCACAAGCGAGCGCCGGATTTAGCGCTGATCGCTTTTGCGCTCGGCAAAAAAGACGAGGCGCTCGTGCATTTCAAAGAAATGACAAGGTTTCTGGATAAAATTCCCGACTCGCACCTTTCACTGGCGTACGACCCGTACTGGGACGAAATCAAAACAGACGCCCGATTTGCCGCTTTATACCCGAAATAAGCCTCGTTTTTTGTTTGAATCATTTTTTTGCGCGCGGCTTTCTTAATCGGCGAAATTCTTGAGCGGCGAAATATCATCTCATCATTTTTCTTTTATAAACGCCTTGCTGCTCGGTTTTTCAAATTTCAAATTTCAAATTTCAAATTTCAAAAATCTCCTTGTTTTGCGGAATCGGGGTAACTCATTTTGTTTTTTTATTGTTGTTCCGATCATTTCTGCTCATTTCTGCTCATTTCCGCTTGCTCGGCTCTTTTCGGAGCTTTGCAATCAAATCTTTAATTTCCTTTTTGTTTTCCCCATTCGGGTCAATCTTGAGATATGCCAGCAGTTCGTCAACGGCTTCATTATTGCGTCCGATTCGGTTGTAAAGCAAAGCCAGCTGCCAGTGAACGGCGGCTATCGGAGAATCTTTGCTTAAGTTTTTAGCCAGCAGCAAAGCCTTCTCGGCTTCCTGAAAACTTCCGTCAACGCGCAATACCGTTCCATACAATAATTGAGCGTTAATGGATTTCGGCTGAAGAGTGATTGCCGCCAGGGCGGCTTTTCTCGCTTCGGGCTGGTGATTTGACTGGAAGGCAGCGTAGCCTAATGAATAATAACCCGTAAAACTTCGCTGGTTTAAATCAATCGCCTTTATCAGATAAGGAAATGATTTTTGAAATTCTTTCCGCTGAACATATTCCTGCCCTTGTCTGACAAGAGCGTTATAATAATTAGGAAAAATCTTCAAAGCCTGTTCAATTTCTTCAAAGCCTTTATCGTTGTTGTCGCTAAAATTTTTAACGGCATTTTCGTAAAGACGGCGGGCTTGATCGGGCACATCCTGAACGAAAACAGCTTCGGTTACGCCCGATAAGCCGATATTGATTTTCCGTTTATCAAACTTTAAGTAAATATCAACGTAAACGCTATCGGAAGAAGACGGCGCGATATTAACTATTTCGACAGGTTCTATCGCGTCTAAATAATTTGTTCCGCTGGCAATGACCTTAATAAAATAATTTCCCTGCTGCGCCACTAAAAACGAGAACCGCCCGGAAGAACTGGTTCTGATTCTGCTGACGGTCGAGTAAAAATCGTTTTGCAGCTCAACATAAACATCCGATACCGGTTGACGATTCGGGCTCCAAACGATCCCGTCAATTCTATTTATCGAGTTGCTCGAATTGCGATTTTCTCCAGGTGATTTAGCGGGAACGGCTGCCAGGAGCAAAAATGCGCCCAAAAACATTATTTGCGATAACTTAACAAAACGTTTCATAGTAATTACTCCTTTACAAACTTAATTTTTCTTCTTAAGTTTGTAAGCAATTTGCCGTAATCGGGTGAATCAACCGCGATTAATTCATCACAATTAATTTACCGTCAAATATCGGAAACTTACCTTCAAAAAGTAAGTTTTATCGGGAGGCTGGGTTCTTTTTCTGTTTTACTATGATAAGCGATTTCAACAAATTTCGAAACGTATTTTCGGTTTGAAAGCGGATTATTTCGCCGGCAGAAAAAGCAAAATTCGATTTGAATTTAATAATAAAAAAGCCCATCCGATGATGGGCTTTTTGGCTTACGGTTAAGCTGTTGAATTAGAACAACAAACGGAAACCGAAGCGAATCGTTCGCGGTTCCTGCCGAACGATCGGCTGTCCGAAAGCGATGTTTCTGGCAGCATTCACGCCGAAAACGGCTTCGCTCGGAGCAAAGCCGGCTTCCGCCGCCGCATATTGATTCAAAACACCGTTGCTGGTTAAGAAATTAGCGGAACAAACAAAGTTTTCTCCGCAATTATTAACATCCTGGATGCTCAAATCAAACGAGTTGCTGTGCAGGTTTTGATTAACGGCAAGCACGTTGTTTTCATTGAAAACATTGAGAACATTGATATCGGTCGCGAGTGTAAACCTTTCGTCACGCCCGAACCTGTAACGGTGCGTTAAGTTAAGGTCTGTTTGCGTATATCTCTCCGTGCGTCCCAAATCCCCGCGTTTTGTTTGAGGAATAGGAACACCGAAAATCGACACGAAAGTTGTCCTGGGAGTTCCGGATTGAGCGGTCGTAAAGAACGAGATATCAGTTGTATTAGACTTGTTTGCCCACCAGTCAAAACTGTAAGTTCCCGAAGCTTTGAAAACGTGAGTTCTGTCTAAGGGAAGAAGTCCGAGCGCTTCTTCACCACTGGCGGTAAATCCTACCTGCGGCAGGTCGAAGTCGCGGTTTACGTTTGGAGTGGTACGTCCGACGCCGGTAACGGCGGTCGCTTCATCAGGACTCGCGAGACCCGAGTAGTTGCCGTATAAACGACTCAAGGTGTAGTTGAAGTTAAAGCTGAAGTTGCTGATGTAGCGGCTATCGAGTTCAAGCTGCAAGGCTTTGTAGTTGCGTTTTGCTTTTGGTATTTTTTGATATCCAAGTTGCTGGAAAAGCTCAGCAGCCAATCCTTGTCCGGGATTACCGATAATAAACGCTTCACCACCAATTGCGGTCGGAATACCGATATCTTCAATTACCTGGTCAAGATTACGCCACAAACCGCGCGCCGTAAAAACTGTTGACCGCATCACTTCGCGTTGAAATTCAACTGTCGCTTCGCTCTGACGATACGGTTTTACGTTCGGATCGACGGCGCCGTTCTCAAAAGCGCTCGCGCCCTCAGCATTCGACGGAATTCGAAAGTCTCGGTCGCAGACATATGAAGAGCCTGTAGTGATCGGACACGCCCCGCCGCTCGTGAAGTTATAGTTGCCTTTCAAGTTTTGTACCGTGTAGTTGCTAAAATTCGGGCGATCCGCGGTGATATAGAAGAAACTCACGTGATAAAAGTCCCCGCCGAAAGAACCACGCGGCAATGCAAACTTCAGGCGATCAAAAAAGCGACCGTAAAAAGCCGAAATCTTTGTCCTGCCGTCGGCAGTAAGCGCATACGCTACGCCGAGACGCGGCGCCAGTTTGTCTTTAAAGCTAAATTGCAGCGGTTGAGCGTTTTCGTTGAAAGCAGGAAGTTTTTCCTGTTCGGTGCGAAGACCGAGGTTAAACGTTAAGCGGCTGGTCGGCTGCCATTTATCCTGAATAAAGAATGTATCGGCTGTATTGGTTGCCCGACCGACAGTACCGAACTGGTAAGTTACCCCTGTTCCGATGGAATTTGCCGGACATGGATAAGTTCCCGGTGAAATCTGCCATTGAACATACGTGAAACCGGGATTAAAGCAATTTACCCCGTAATATAAGTATGTTCGTCCGGGTCCGACGTTTCCGGAAAAGACATCGTTAAGAATCTTACTTCTTTGATAGCCGCCTTTTAATTCATGCTGACCGAGGGCATTGAACAAATAGCTTGCATTTGCGTCTATTGTCGTGCGAATCGAGATATCTCTGGATGTCTGAAGATTGGCACCGCTAAGAAATCCCTGCGTGCAGCCGGCTTGTTCCTCTAAATTTGCAGGAACTTGCGTGCATCTGAAATCAGGACCGCTCGGTATGCCGTACGAAGCGAGTTTTTCATTCAAAAATCCGCGCGTATAACGCCCGACTATGACTAAATTACTGGTCGGCGTAAAAACACCTTCAAATCTGAAGTTGTTGGAGTTTTGACGTCCGCCCTGAAAATTAGCGGCTTCAGCCCCGCGATAAGTTTGCCCGTTAACAACGAGCGTTGACGGGGAACCGATCACAAAGTTTTGACTTGCGGTCGCGATTCTGAAACCGGTCGTGTAAGTGCTTGAAAGCAATCCTCCTTCGTCAACAATAGGATTCCATGTAAAGCTGGAAGACAAACGCAGATTGTTGAACGGAGAAGCATCGAGTCTAATCTGATCGTAGTTATAGACGGTTTTTTGATTACTTGTTTGGACGCTCGATGTCGTGCGTGTCGGACCGAAACCCGAGACAAAAGTGGTCGGTCTTTGCGTGTTTATAATGCGCGGGGCATGAATGGCGAAGAACCACAATTTATCTTTGATAATAGGACCGCTCAAAAGAGCTGTTGGGAAAAAAGTGGTTCCCTGATCCCTGGTTACAGGGAAAAACTCTATGCCCTGACCGCTGTTCGGTACGGTTGAACCGAGAACGCCATTCGCGTTTGTAGTTATGTTGTATATTCCGCGGGGAGTGGCGTTAAGTTTCTGCGTGACGAACTGAACGCCGACTTCGCCGCGAAACTGGTTTGAGCCGCTTTTTGTAACGGCATTTATTACGCCGCCGGTAGCGCCGCCGAATTCCGCTTCAAAACCGCTGGTTTTGACTTGAATTTCCTGAACGGCTTGATAAGGAATGTCGTTATTGGCGTTTATTTGACCGGTTCTGAAGTTTTGTGTTTCCTGCCCGTCAATAATAAAACTGTTTTCCGGACCGGTCGAGCCGTTAATCGAAAACTGACCGGAAAGCGGTTCTGCGCGAACTCCGGAGGTCGTGGTTATCAAACTGGTAAATCCCGTACCTTTCGGCAGGCGTTCGATTTCCTGCACCGAGATGTTATCCTGCGCTTTTGTTTCGGTCGGATCCACTATAACGCCGGCATCGACTGTAACGTCGACGGTTGTGGCGATACCGGTCGGGTTTACATCAAAATCGACTGTAGTCGCATTACCGAGCGCGACCTGGACGCCTTCCTTGACTTGCGCGGCGAAACCGCTGGCGGCTTCGGTTGCTACGGTATATGTTCCCGGAGGCAGCTGCCGTACGCGGAAAAAGCCTTCCGAGTCTGTTTGTATCGTGCGGTTGATGCCGACGTTTACGCCTCTAATGGTGATTGTTAAATTGGGAACAACCGCGCCGCTGGGGTCTCTGATTGTTCCCTGGATTTCACCTCCCGTTTCCTGTCCGAAAGCCGAAGCCGTCAGGCATAAAACGAGCGATAGCATTAACGTAATAAATCTAAAATTTTTACTCATTTTTTTTACTCCCTACATAAATTTGTAAACGGCAATTTTTGATTCCTATAAATCGGAAATTCTTTATTGCAAGAGGATGGTCGCGAAAAATCCAAATTATTGGACAATAAAGGTTTAGGCGACATTCTCATATGATTAAATGCGCAAGATTTATGCCATCTGACCGGGTGAAATTTACAGGCTGAAAAGTCGGCGCGGATTGCGCCCAAGTTTTTATTTGAAGGTGAAGTTTGATTGCCGTTTCAGGAGATTGAGCAGCGAAAAGTTGGAAATTTTGAATTTTTAGCTTTGTTTCCGGGCTGCGAGCCGCAAGAAATGTCCAATTAATTGGATTGGCTCGTTTTCCGGCAGATTGACGCGGGATCGCAGCCCGTTTTTCGGTAATCCGGCTTTTATTTGCCGTAAAAATTTTGCAAAGCGGAAAAAAAATGCAAAAAGCTAGTTTTAAAAACGTTTGGCGCTTCTGAAAGAAGGTAAAAGCCCTTTAAATTGTTTTCGTACTTGCGCGTCGGAAGCGAAAACCGGCAAAAATCGAAATTCTCTCACCGTGCAATCTCCCCGTTAAAAAACATTTCGTCCCGGAAAACTCTCACACAACCTCAATTACGACCGGGAATTGGAAAATCCGAAAAAACTTTTTCCTTAATGTTTCCTTAATAAAGACGGGCGTTTGATGCTGTTTGATAAATATCAATTCGATAATTGAGAAACAATTGATGAATTTTGTCCAAATTTTTGAGGACTTTTTTATAGCATTCGTGCGATTTTTGCTGCACTCAAAGAAAACTTGAGTTTCATAAATGATAAATATCAAGGAAGTAAGAGTAAGGAAGTAAAAGTTATGAACGGAAACGGAAAATCGACAGTTACGGAAACGCCGCTGGTAAGTTTTAGCGACAGCAATCAATCAACGGCGGAAATCGATAATCGGCTCGAAGCGCTGAGAGTTTTATCAAATTCATTGGCGCGGGAAATCGAATCTTTGAGAAAAGGAAAAAATGCCGGACTTCCGTCAAAAATCAATTTGATCGAAGAAGTACAGCGTTTTGAAAAAGAACTGATTCGCTGCGCTCTGGTTCGCACGGGCGGCAAACAGAGGCAGGCGGCGCGGCTTTTAAACGTAAAGGTTACGACCTTAAACGCCAAAATCAAACGTTACGGGATAAATCCGAGCGGTTTATACCGGGAATCCGAATCGGAAATAGTGCATTAAAAATAGCGCATTAAGATTTTGCGGAAACCGGAAAAATTAATAACCAATCATTTTCCAATCATTACGAATAATAAAAATCCGGTTCGGCAAAAAAATAAATAAAAATAAATAAGTTGGAGTTTGCCCGAAACAAATTTCAACAAGGCTCAGGACGCCAGGCTAAAAACTTGGAAGGAGAAAAAGGATTATGAAACAGATTATACTTTCCATTGCAATTTTGACGCTCTCGTTAAATATCTTCGCTCAGCAGCAGTTTGAAAACAAAAATCTCAACACCGGACAGTTATATTTTTCAGCGCCTTCAAATTTTGAAAGAACATCCGAACCGAACGTCTCGGAAGCGGCTCGAAATTTTAATAATAAAGGGGTTGAAGTCGCCCTAAAGGAAAACAATTTCGAAGCGGCAGCGGAACTTTTCCGAAAGGCGGTTGCAAGTGACGAGTATTGTTTAGGATGCAAATACAACCTGGGAATGGCGCTTATCAATACGAAAAACCTTGATGAGTCAATCAAGGTTTTCACGGATTTAAGCTTAATCAATCCTCAGTATGCAAATGCGTATATAGGCTTGGGCGAATCATACGGCAAAAAAGGGCTTTTCAAAGAAAGCGTTTCGGTTTATCAAAAAGCGGTAGAACTCGATCCGAACAATGTTATCGTGCTTTGCAATCTCGGAAACGCCCTTCATCAAATTAAAGAATATAAGAAGGCTTTAACTTATTTTGACAGGGCAATCGAAATCAATCCAGGTTTCGTAGTGGCGCACAGTAATCGCGGAACGACGCTTTACGGCATGGGGCGCAATAAAGAAGCGATTAAAAGTTTTCAGAAAGCGCTCGCTTTACAGCCCGATTTGCCGGAAGCTCAAAATAATTTGGGCGTAGTTTTAAGCGATCTCGGTAAAGAAAAAGAAGCCAATCAACATTTTTCTGAAGCCGTCCGGCTAAGTCCGAAATGGAATTACGCTTTGTATAATCTGGCTATGAGCAATATCGAGCTGGGAAGACGAAATGCGGTCAATGAACAGATTTCCAGACTCGAACAAATCGACGAGAAATTGGCTAAAAATCTCAAAAAAGCATTTTGGGGGAAATTTCTTCTTGACGTTTCGGACGTGAAATAAAAACGTTTGACGTGAAAGCCGGTTTATTTCGGCAAGAGCTTTCACTTAAAAAAGCATATATATAAAAATATATATGCTTTTTTTATCAAAGGAAAA
>JAOAPX010000157.1 GCA_025463125.1 Acidobacteriota bacterium
CGATCTCTATCGAGCAGAACCTGAAAATCTCCGCGCGCCTGCGACGCTTTTACGATGCCGAACGTGAATTTTTGTTCCGGCACGGCGAAATCTTCCGCGTCGTCCGAGGTGATTTGCAGAAACACGCCGTTGTTTGCGCCGCCTTTGTAGGCTTGACCGGTCGAATGCAGAAAACGCGGTCCGAAACCGAGCGCGGTCGCGGCGAGTTTCGATCTAAAAACTTTTTGGCGGATTTCCTGCAAAACGCCGATGTTTTCTTCGCTGCGCTCGACGTATGCGAGAAGCGCGAAATAATCGTTTTCCTGCAAATGCGCGAGATGCGCTTCCAGATATTTTTTTACGGATTTATCGTTTTCAGCGTATTTTTCGAGTTCGGCGGCGTATTCTTTGCTTGTAAAAAGCTTGATCTCGCCGTCTTCGAAAAACGGCGTTTCAGAGGGCAATTCGCCGCTTCGCTCGTATTCTTCGGTAATCTTTTTCGCCTCGATCTTGGCTGCTTCGACGTCCGGCTGGTTAAACGGGTTGATGCCCATAATCGCGCCCGCGACAGCCGTTGCGAATTCCCAACGGAAAAATTCCTGCCCGATATTTATTTTTTCGTCCAAAACGATGCGCGCGACAGGAAAGCCGCTGTCTTCTAAAAGCGCGATTTTTTCGTCTAAAGAATCGTCCGCCGAATCTTTCAGTTTCAGGTAAGCGAAAACGCGATCGTCGCCGTAATCTTCGGGCTTGGCAATCGCTTCGAGATCGATCGGAATTATCGAAACGCCCTGTTTTCCGGTTGATTCGGCGATAAGTTGTTCGAGCCACGCCCCGATATCATAAATTTCGGGCGATGTGAAAACGGTCAGTTTGTCGCGCCCGTCGCGCTGGCAGACGCCCAGAACGGCTCCGAGAATCATACCCGGATTTTCGTTTGGGTTTTCGTTCCGACAAGCCGAAACCATTTCCGACGTGCGGTTTAAGAGTTTTTCAACGTCCAGATTCATCGCCGCGCCCGCCGCCAGCCCGAACGGGGAAAGCGCGGAAAAACGACCGCCTATTTCCGGGTTGCCGAAAAAGATTTTGCGAAAATCGTCGCGTTCTGCGACTTGCTGCATTTTAGAATTCG
Source organism: Acidobacteriota bacterium (assembly GCA_025463125.1). Lineage (GTDB taxonomy): Bacteria > Acidobacteriota > Blastocatellia > Pyrinomonadales > Pyrinomonadaceae > SXVE01. The sequence continues at coordinate 1,112 of JAOAPX010000157.1, forward strand.
GATCGGTAATGGCGACGAATTGCCGACCGGCGTTTTCGCGTCCGACCTTTTCAGAAAGCTTCTCGAAAAAATACTGTTTAAAAGTATTCGGCTCTAAAGTCGAGCCGGATTTGCTGGCGACGATGAAAAGAGTTTTTTCCAGGTCGATCGCGTTTTCAACCGCCTTGACTTGCGCCGGAACGGTCGAATCGAGGATATGAAAGTTCTTTATTCCGAATGTTTCCGCAAGCACTTCGGGCGCAAGACTCGACCCGCCCATGCCCATCAGCAAAACGTCCGTAAAGCCTTCGTTCTTAATGTCTTCGGCAAAATCTTTGTATTTTTGCAGGTCATTTAATTCAACGGCGACCGAATCGAGCCAGCCGAGCCACTTCGCTTCGTCGTCGTCGCTCCAGACGCTCGCGTCTTTCGACCAGATACGCGCGATCGCGCCCGCCTGTTTCCATTCGGTAAACGTCGCGGATACGGCGTTTTCCAATTCCCTTGGCAAGCTGTATGAAAGTGAATTTAAACTCATTCGAATAATTCCTTGTTAAATTTTTTTGTAAGAAAATCTTGCGTTACCGCGCCGCGCCTTGTCAACCGTCTTTTTATTTTAGCGACATTTTTTTTCAACAATTTACCCGTTAAATAAAGAAGCTTTATTAATACAAATTAGTGCGAAATATACGAAAAAAGAAAAAAGGAAGAGACAGATAATCCGCGAAGATTGTCCGAAAGCGGGTCTGAAAAAGAAGATCGCCGTTTACGAACAAATTGGAAATGCAGATTGCGTTTGCGGTAATTTATAACGGTTTACATCCAATTAAAAGTTGATTTGAAAACTTTAATACGCGGAAAAACGTGTAACGGTAATCTGCCAAGACTTAAAAAAAACTTTATTTCGCAAGCGGCTCTCTTTTTGCCGTTAAAAACGCGCCCGAACAATCAAATTGTTTGAATAATCGCTTTTGAATCAAGCTTTAATAGTCAGCCTTAAAAACGGCGGCGCGGAAATTTTTATTGCAAATGACCCGTACAGAATTTATACTTTGTAGTTAAACGAAAAAACATGAGAATTTTTGTCTTACTCTCTTTAATATTTTTAACGATGCCGGTCGCGCCGCGCGCGCAAGCGGTTATGCCGGGCGGCGGCGGCAAGCCTCAGAAAGAAAACAAGATCCCGATAAGCGTTCCCGTAACGGTCAGCGACCGCGAAGGGCGTTATATTTCCGGCTTGAAAAAGGAAGATTTTACTTTGTATGAAAACGGCGTAGAACAAAATATCGCTTCTTTTTCAACTTACGACGAACCGGTCAGCATCGCTCTTTTGATCGATGCGAGCGGCAGCACAAAGGAAACTCTGGAAAAAATCAAAGACGCCGCCGGAGATTTTATAGATTTATTAAACCCGAACGATAAATGTCTCGTAGCGACATTCGACTCGGAAGTCAGAATTCTCAACGCGCTTTCGTCCGACCGCAAAGCTTTAAAAGAATCTCTCGCAAAAGCGCGGACGGCTGAAAAGGAAGGAAGCGTTTTGCTGCGCGCCGTCGGGCAGATCGCCGAAAAATCCTTTACCAATGTTCCGGGGCGAAAGGTGATCGTGCTTTTATCCGACGGCAAGGATTTCGGCAGCGCGCTTACAAAAAACGAACTGCTCAGCCGTCTCGAAGAAACGGATGTTTCGATTTACTCGATTTTTTATCAAACCGGGCTCGGTTTCAACAAACTGACGATCGCGCCGGACGGCACGGTAAAAGAAGGCAGGGAAAGCAAGCCGAAAGAAAAAAAACCGGAAAAAAAGAAAAAGAATTACTCGATTTTGATTCCGATGCGCGGCGACGTTTACACGGAGGAAGACGCCAGGCTTATCAGCAAGGCGTTTGACGTCGAAGCCGTAAATTCCTTAAAGGAAATGTCGGATATTACGGCGGGCAGATTTTATCAAAGCGATACGCCGAATCTGAGCGGAGTTTTTAAAAAAATCGCCGGTGAATTAAGACAGCAATACCAGCTCGGCTACCATTCGAAAGAAGCGGCAGGCGACGCGACGGTCCGCGATATTACCGTTAAAGTTAAGCGACCGGACGTCGTCGTCCGCGCTCGCGGAAAATTTCGGGCTAAACAGCTGTAATAATTTCAGTGTTGCTGCGAAACATCTGTCTTGACATTCGCCGCCTCGTTTTATTGAAAAGATATGTTTAAAGATACGATTCGGATAAAAAAAATACGGCAGACGCTTTTACAAATTTTCGGGATTCTGCTGCTTTTGAGCTGCGTCTCATTTGCGCAGGAGCGAAACTGGAAAACCTTTACTCCCGATACGGGCGCGTGGAGCATTCTCGCGCCCGGCGCGATGCAGCACGATCCGAACGCGATCGAAACAATCGGCAAAAAAGGCGGTTATTCTTATAACGATTCGAGCGGTTTTTTCGCCGTCGTTTATGAAGATTCTCCGAAATGGCAAGTCGCTTTGTATAAACCGTTTATCAATTCTCACTACAAGAAAATCCGCAATAGCTTCGTGAAAAGCTCGAAAGGCGAGCTGCTGAAAGACGTAAAATTCAAAAACGGCGAAGAATCTGGGCGCGAATTTTGGGTGAAAATTCCCGACGGAAGATTTATCGACAGCGAAGGACAATTAAAATCCAGATATCGCGTCGGGCGTTTTCGCATATTTTTTCACGGCAATCGCTGTTATATGCTGCTCGCGGTTTTGCCCGAAGACGATATAAATTCTTTTGCCGTCGATAATTATTTCAACTCTTTTGTCGCCAAATAAAGGTTCTGAAGACTCTGCGGAAAATACTTAATTTATGAAACCACTCTTTGCTGTAATTTTCACATTGTTTTTCGCCTTTTCAGTTTTCGCGCAAAAGCAGGCTGAAGTGATCGTAACGTCAACGCATCTGCGCAAATCGCCGGACATTAATGCGGAAAAAGTCCAAACTTTGCAAAAAGGCGAGAAAGTCTTGCTCGAAAGAAATCGCGACACAAACGGCTGGTATTACGTTTCCGTATCGAGCGGAAGCGTGAAAGGCTGGATTCGCAAAGATACGATCGGTTCGATAACAAACGCCGAAAAAAGCAACCAGCCGGCAGAAACCGCCCGCCAAACGCCGCAAAAGACGCCGCAAAAAACGCCGCAAACGCCGAAAAAAAACGAGCCGATTCCGGCAGCGCCGCGCCCGGCTGCTTCAAATAGTCCGGTTTCCGCCAATACTCCGGCTGCCGTCGCCGCTGTTCCGCAAACCGTTCAAGCCGCCGTCAGCCCGTCGCCCGCGCCGAGCCCGGCGGAAGAGCCTGCCGTTATCGAAGATGATGAAGTTCTCCGCATTGAAACCGAGGAAGTCAGCCTCAACGTGCGCGTCGTAGACGGGAATAATCGCCCGGTCAACAATTTAAATCAGGCGCATTTCAGAGTTTACGAAGACGAGGTTTTGCAGCCGATCACGTCTTTAACGACCGCCGAAGTTCCGGCGATAAACGCGCTCGTTATCGATAATTCGCGTTCGCTTCGCTCGCAGCTTAAAAAGGTTATCGAAGCCGGAAAAATTATAATCGGGACAAATCGTCAGAAAGACGAATCGTCGATCATACGTTTTGTCAGCAGCGACAAGATCGAGGTCGTGCAGGATTTTACGCCGAACAAAAATTCTCTGAACAATGCGCTGGATAATTTATTTGTCGAAGGCGGGCAGACGGCGATCATCGACGCGGTTTATCAAACGGCGAGAAAAGTCGATCAGTATCAAAATTCCGGAAAAACAGAAGACGTAAAACTCCGCGCTCTTATCCTCGTTTCCGACGGCGACGATCGCGGCAGCTCGCATACCGAGCAGGAGCTTTTACAGTTGCTGCGCGAATCCAACGTGCAGATTTACGCCATCGGGTTTATCAATGATTTGAGTTCGGAGCCGGATTCCGGCTCGGTCAGCCGCCGGGAAAAAGCGAAAGCCTTTTTAACGCGTTTAGCGCAGGAAACGGGCGGAAAAGTTTATTTTCCCGGTTCGATCGAAGAGCTTCCGAAAATCGCCACGGATATTTCCGGCGAGCTTCGCACTCAATATCTGGTTTCATATTCGCCGACCAACGAAAACCGCGACGGAGCTTTTAGAAAAATAAGAGTCGAAATCGCCGAAGGCGCAAACAAAGAAAAAAGAACCGCCATCACCCGAACGGGCAGAAATTCTTCGCCGAAATAAGAATTTTAACAATTGGCGTATGACGGTTTTATAAACAAAAATTAAGAATTAAACCATTTCAGAAACATTTCTTCCTGACGATGAAAAGCGTGTTCGGGCTTTTCTTTTCTTGTCATCGGAAGCTTGAAAAATACGCTCAATTGTTCCTGTATGCCTTTTTCGCCGCGCTGTTTCGCCAAATCCAGGCAGCGCGCGATTTCGATGGCGAGCGGAGCGGCTAAAATCGAATCTTTGCACAGAAAATTCACTTTTATCTGCATCGGCTGACCGAGAAATCCGGTCACGTCGATGTTGTCCCACGCTTCTTTATTGTCGCCGCGCGGGCGGTAATAGCGAATATCGACCAGGTGATCTTCGACTTTATAGCCGAGAATATCGTCGAGAACCGAGCCTTTTGTTTTAATTTTAGAAGCCAGAGATTCGGCGTTTGATAACGCGAAACCGTCGCGATTGCCCAGGATATTTGTCGAATACCAGCCTTCGACTTTCAAAGCGCGTGACTTAAATGCGGGCGCGAGAACGGTTTTGATAAAAGTTTGCCCGGTTTTGCCGTCTTTTCCGGCGACGGGAACCTTGTTTTTTTCGGCGTATTCAATCAGCGCAGGAATGTCTGCCGAAACCGAAGGCGTAAAATTGCCGTACGGAACGTTTTCCGCGATTGCCGCGTAAGCGTAAAGCATCGCGGGCGAAATTTCTTCGGCGTTTTCATCCAGAGCCTTTTCAAAACCGTTTAGCGAATTGAAAAGCTCGTTGCCTTCGTCGGCGAGTTTTTCGGTCGAGGCGAGATTGATAACAACCGCTTCGTCACAGTTCTTTTTAAATTCCTGCAAATCTTTGCGGATTTTCTTGATCGCTTCGCGGTGAGAATTGTTTGAAAGACGATTTTCGCCGGTAATGTTTACGAGAAATTCTTCGTTTCCGACCGCGCGCCAGGGCTTTATTTTTCTTAATTCCTTTTCGACGGCAACGTATTGTTTGTGCGTTAAAACATCGTGTTCTTCCGCCGCTTTCGCCAGATGCTCGGCGTATAAATCCCAGCCGCCGAAAACGATATTTTCATAATCGGCTAAATCTTCACTTGTTTTCGCCTCTAATTCAGCGAGCGGCAAGCCGTCTTTGCCGATTAATCCTTTTTTGAGAAGTTCGATTCCGGCGACGATTGTCGTGCCGACCGCGCCGCCGAGTCCGACGATTGCTATACCAAGTTTTCTGTTACTCATAAAAACTTAGATTTTACAACAAAAACAGATTTAGCCACAGAGAGGGCGCACAGGACATAAGAAAAGAAGAACAGGACACCGGTAAACATTGATTATACGGATCGACGCGAATTTATTCATGAATATTTCCGTGAAAGTCCATGCTTTTTTATTGGCTGCTTTATTTAAACATTCCTTCGCTATTTATTGTTGAATTTATTGTTGTTCCTGTTTTGTTATTATTGGGAAGAAATTTACTTGCAGAAATTCTTGGATACTTAGTTTTAATTTTTTGTATTACTTTTCAATGGATGTTTATTGGTTATTTGTTAAAATTATTTTTTGACAAATTTAAGACCGAAGACTTGAAAATTTCACTTAATTAAAATGAACATTCGTCCTGTAAAATTATCCGATTCCGCGCAGATTGCGGAAATCTACAATTACTACATCAAAAATACGCATCATACCTTTGAAACCGATCCGCTCGACGGCGATGAAATGCAAAAACGCATTGAAGAGGTTATCGAAGATCATCCGTTTCTGGTCGCCGAAGAAGACGGCAATATTCTCGGTTACGCTTACGCGGCGCAATTTAGATTGCGCCAGGCTTATGAATATTCGGTCGAAGTTTCGATTTATGTGAAAAATGAAGCGAAGCAGCGAAAAATCGGGACGCAGCTTTACGTGCAGCTGTTTGACGAGCTGAAAGAAACAAATGTTCACGCGATTGTCGCCGGAATTTCTTTGCCAAACGAAGCGAGCGTTTTGTTTCACGAGCGGCTCGGTTTTGAAAAAGTCGCGCATTTTAATGAAGTCGGGTATAAGCTCGGCAGATGGATCGACGTCGGTTACTGGGAAATGATAAACAGAATTTAATGGCAAAAGATATAATCCATTTCGCTCACGCCAACGGTTTTCCCGCCAAAACTTACAAAAAGCTTTTCTCGCATCTCGAAAACGATTTCGAGATAAAATATCTCGAACGCATCGCGCACAATCCGCGTTTTCCCGTAACCGACGGCTGGAAAGAGCTTGCCGCCGAGCTGCGGCAGGAAATCGAGCGCCATTACACGAAACCCGTGATCGGCGTCGGTCACAGCCTCGGCGGCGTTTTGCATTTTCTCGCGGCGGTGGAAAAGCCCGAGCTTTACAAGCGCATTATTTTACTCGACGCGCCAATCATCAGCCGTCTGAGCAGCAAAGGATTGCAGATTTTGAAAATGACGAAACTGATCGATCGTTTTACTCCGTCGCGGATTACCAAATTTCGCCGCAATCTATGGCTAAGCAGGGAAGACGCTTACGAGCATTTCCTGCGTAAAGAAATGTTTGCCCGGTTCGATAAAGAAGTTTTGCGTGATTATGTCGAATACGGCACGCGCGAAACGCAAAAAGGCTTTGAACTTTTCTTTAAGCCTTCAATCGAAGCTAAAATCTACCGCACGATTCCGCATCATCTTCCCGATTTTCGCGGCAAATTGAAAGTTCCGACCGATTACATCGGCGGGACCGATTCGCGCGAAGCAAAACTCGCGCGTTTATCATTTATGCGCAGAAATTTTTCGATTGATTTTCATTCAATCAAAGGCTCACACCTTTTCCCTCTGGAAAAACCGTATGAAACTTCGGTTGTAATCAGGGAAATTTGCGGTAAATGATAAGCAAGTCTATTAAATACAATACTTGAGCAGTTCGCGATAAAGCCGGTTTATTTAAACCGGCTTTTCATTTTGACCGATTGATAAATCAATTTGAAAAAAAAATAATCATTCTGATGTTAAACAATGTAAATAACTGTTGACAATAATTTATCATTGAGTTAATTTTATTTAGTAGCGACACGTCAGTTGTCGTTTCCCGTCGCCACCTAATGCAAAAAAGTTTTCAAAGCAACACATCTGCAAGCATTAATGTTGCGAACATCAAGCAAATAAACGAAACGAGTAATTTTGGCACAGCTCTCAGTTGACCTATCCATAGTTAGTAGTCCTGTCTCTGCTGTCAGTCGGAAGGTGGCAAAAAATCTTCAAAAGTCAAAACACTTGATTCGTTTGGGTTCCGGAACACAAAATCACACAAATTCACATAAAAGAAAGATTGGCGTGAAAGCTAAAAGGAGTAGAAAAGATAATGCTGTTCGGTAAAAAGAAAAGCGTTGCCGGTTTGGATGTCGGTTCGAGTTCGATCAAGATGGTCGAGCTTGACGGAAAAATGAATAGTCTGAACTTAGTCAGTTTGGGATTTGAAAATCTGCCCGACAATACAATTGTTGACGGGCAGATTATGGAGTTAAACGTTGTTTCGGACGTCATTCAAAACGTTTGCAACAATCACCAGATCACTGCTAACCAGGTCGTCACGGGCGTTAGCGGTCACTCCGTAATCATCAAAAATATCGTTTTGCCGCCGATGAGCCGCGAAGAACTCGAAGAATCGATCGACTGGCACGCCGAAGAACATATTCCTTATGATTTAGCCGATGTAACGCTCGATTACCAGATAACGTCGGAAACTTCCGATGCCACGCAGGTTTTAATTGCGGCGTGCAAACGCGAGCGAATCGACAATATAAAGCAGGCTATACAGCTTGCCGGAAAACAGCCGGTCGTCATCGACGTCGATACCTTCGCTCTGCAAAACTGCTACGAAATCAACTACAACCCGGACGATTCGCAAATCGTTACGCTTTTGAATATCGGGGCTTCGACGATGAACGTCAATATCGTCAAAGGAACGCGTTCCTTATTTACGCGCGACATCACGGTCGGCGGAAGCCAGTTTACCGATGTTTTGCAGCGCTCGCTCGGCTTGAGCTTTCAGCAGGCGGAAGCCGTTAAACGCGGCGTTGCCGAAGCTCGGGACGGAATCGATGAAAGCGCGATCGAACCTTTGATCAGCAACGTAACGGAAGTTGTCGCGATGGAAATTCAAAAAACTTTCGACTTTTATCGCGCCACAAGCGAAGACAACGAAATAGTCGTGCAGAAAATTTTAATTTCGGGCGGCGGCTCAAAGCTCGCAGGTCTTGCTCAAGAGCTTTCGGTAAAACTCGAATTGCCTGTCGAAGTTCTGGACCCGTTTCGAAATATCAAAGTGGATACGCGCAAATTTGACCCTGATTACTTGAGTGAAATTATGCCGGAAATGGCGGTCGCCGTCGGTTTGGCAGTAAGGGGAGCGGAATTAAGATGATTAAGATAAACCTTCTACATTCGGTTACGGAAAGAAACAGCGGAGCGACGGCGGCTGTCGAGCGCAAGATCGGCAGTCCCGTTTCGCGGTTGCTTTTAATGACGCTTTCGGTCGCGTTTCTGCTCGTAGCGGTCGTCGGCTGGGATATTATCAGCACGCAGATGGCGAAAACCGAAGCCGAACGCCAGCTCGAAGAGCAAAAACAAATCGCCACGCAGCTTGAAGCGGTCTTAAAAGAACAAAAGGAACTCGAAGCGAAAATTCAAAATATAGATCTGCGAATCGAAGCGATCAAAAAGCTTCGCGGTTCGCAAGCCGGACCTGCGGCGGTTTTGGAAGCGGTCAACGAACGAATTCGCATGACTCCGGGGCTTTACCTCGAATCGGTCGAGCAGGCGGGCGAGCAAGTTACCATCAAAGGAAATTCGCCGGATGAAACCGCCGTGACGCAGTTCGGGCGCAGCCTCGAATTCTCGGGCGGTCTTTTCAGCAATCTCAATATCGAAACCCAGAGAAAAGAAGTGCAGAGCCAGCAGGCTTCAGCGCCCGCGCCCGGACAAACCGAGGTGCCTAAGCTGGAAATCGTCAACTTTACGATTCGCACCGCTTACACTCCGTCGAAAGCCGGAGCGTCGAAAGACGCAAACCCGACAACAGCCGCAAATGCCGCGCCAGCCGGAAATCAACCCTCTAATTCCGCGTCGCCGCAAATAGCAAAAAACTAACGAACGCTTTTCAGGAAAACAAGTCGGTTGCAAGAAAAACAAAGAAGGTAACTCAAAATGATAGAGAAATTCAAAAATTTACAATGGCAAATGCAGCTTTTGGTTTTGGTCGGCATCGCGGCGCTTGCTTACGGATGCGTTTATTATTTCGTAACCAGCGAAACACGCGCCGAAATCAGCGCTCTTAACGAGCAGGTATCGCAGCTGCAGGCGAAAAACGAAGCGGCTCGCGTCGCGACCCAGCGTATTAATGAGTTTCGCGCGCTTTACGCGAGCAAAGCGGAAGAGTACGACGAATTGAAAGTGCTTCTTCCTGAGCAGCGCGAAATCACCAACGTTTTGCAGGGCTTGCAGGAAACCGCCGGCGATAGCCGCTTGATCGTTATGAGATTTTCGCCGCGCGAAGATACGCAGCAGGAAGCGATTATGGCAAAACCGGTCGAAGTCGAAGTTGACAGCAATTTTACAAATCTGCGCGCGTTTTTCGACAAAATGGCAAAATTGCCGCGTATCGTTTCGATTACCGACTTCAAGATCAATCAGCTCGAAAAACAAACGGCTGAAAAAACGCTGCACGCGCAATTTCTGCTGACGGCTTATTACGCAACGCCCGAAGATTTGACTCCGTCAGAAACGCCAGGAAAGCCCGGAGCCAAGAAACAGGGCGACCCGAAAAAGGCTGAGCCGAAACAATCCGACCCAGCACCGGCTAAATAATAAATTGCCGCAAGTTGTTAAAAAGTTTTAAGTGAGAAGAAAGCTAATGATTAATAAATCAAAAAAGTTACGAGTCTTGAAATTAAGTTTTGCCCTAGCCTTCGTTGTTTTGACGAGCGGGCATTTCACCGGCGTCTTCGCGCAGAAATCAGACCCGTTTGAAAAACCGAGCTGGGCGAAAGCGAAAACAAGCGGTTCGGGCGCGAGAACCGCGAGCGGCACAGCAGCTCCAAAGCCGGTCAAGCAGGGACCGCCGCCGGTTGTCGTCGTCGCCGCGCCGGAGATCAGCCAGCGAATCAATCATTACAAGCAAATGCGTCTTGATGCCGCCGAAAACGGTCAGCCGATTCCAAAAGTGACAAGCGTTTTAACGCTCGATGAAATGGCTATCATCGGCGTTTTTCGCACGCCGCGCGGATATGCCGCGATGGTCGAAGCCAAGCCGATAAATCTTTCGTACACGATTTATCCGGGCGAAAAGTTTTTTGACGGTCAGCTCGTCGCGATCGAAGAAAATCGCCTTGTTTTTCGTAAAGTTACGAAAATGAGCAACGGTAAATTTATTGCTTCGGTCGAAAACAAAGCTTTGCGCCAGTATACCGATCAGGAACAGATTCGCGGAACCGCGCCGATTCAGGAAACTGAAAAGCCTTCGGAAAAACCGGTTGAATCAGCAGCAGCAAACACCGCTTCTACAGAAACGGAAACCAAAACCGAAGTTAAAGCGGAAACCAAATCCGCGCAGGCATCGGCTCCGACGGCAATCGTTTCGCCGCTCGACGAAATGAACCGTCAGCCGGCGGAAAAACCGAAAACCGCGGAAAAAAGCAAATCCGCGACAAAAGGCAAAAAGCCCGTCAAAGTCGCCAAAAATAATTAACCCGGTCTTAACACATCCAAAGGCGCAATTGTCATTCTGCAAAACGCGCCCGCAATTTTATCAAAAACTTTTAATTTATCTCTTTTCTTAAATTCTGAAAGAAAGGAAAATTCGCAACGGAGGAAACATGAATTCTCTTCATAAACTGAGCGTCTATTGCAAAATGGCAGTTTTCGCTTTAATGATTATCAGCTGTTTAACAATTGCGGCTTCAGCCCAGACCGTGCAGCCGCAGCAGCAGGGTAAAATGTACGGCGACCCGGGATTTCGCGGCGAACCGATTAATCTGAATGTCGTCAATGCCGACATCCGCGATATTCTTAACTACATTACCGAACAATACGGAATCAACTTCGTCATCGACAAATCGGTCGATAAAGTTCCGGTAACGGTCAATGTCAACGAAGTTCCATGGAACGTCGCGCTCGATTCGATTTTGCAGGCGCAGGAACTCGGCGTTCAGGTAAACGGATCGATTTTGCGCGTCGCGCAGGCGAAAAACCTTGCGGCTGAGGGCGAAGTTCGTCGTCAGCGGCAGGAAAATCAACTCGACACATCGCCGCTTTACACGGAATTCATTCGCTTGAACTACGCGTTCGGTAACGGAAGCCTGGCTCAGCAAAGCGGCGGCGCGGGCGCGTTTGTCGGCGGCGTTTCTTCGAGCTCGGTAGGAAATACCGTTGGAAGCAGCAGCGGCAATGATCAGGGAATTTTAGGAATTGTTAAGCGGCGATTATCGCGGCGCGGCGCGGTTGAAGTCGATTCGCGCAGCAATACTTTAATTATTACGGACGTTCGCGAAAATATCGACGCTATTCGCCAGTTGGTTTCTTTACTTGATCAGCCGGAACCGCAGGTCGAAATCGAAGCGCGAATCGTTATCGCGACCCGAAGCTTCAGCCGCGATTTAGGCGTTGCTCTTTCCGCTTTAGTGTTGGGTCCGCGCGGCAGCGGAGCTTCCGGCTCGACTTTGCCGGGAAGCCAGGTTCAAAGCGGCAGCGGCGGCACCGGCGGAAGCGGCGGCGGCAGCGGTCCCGGATTTGTGCCGAACGGCATTCCGAACGGCATCGGCGCTCAGCCGAATAACAGCTTGCTTTCTTCAATTCCGAACACGGTTATCGGATTAACGACCGGGATTTTCGGTACGGCGCAAATCAGCGCCTTAATTACTGCTGGCGAAAGCAAAGGTCAGGCTAAAACAATTGCTACGCCGCGCGTGACGACCTTAAATAATCGTCCGGCGCAAATTGAAAGCGGAGCGCAGATTCCGATTACGACGATTCAGCCCGGCAGCGGAACCGGACAGGCGGCTGTCGCGACAACCGAATATGTTAATGTTCCGCTGCGCCTTGCCGTAACGCCCCAGATCACTGATGCGGGAACGGTTATTCTGAACGTTGTCGCGGAAAATAATACGGCTCAGGCGGGCGGCGTTATCAGTACTCAGCGAATGCAGACGCAGGTTATGGTGCCCGACGGCGGAACGACCGTTGTCGGCGGCGCGCTTCTCGATTCCGAACGAGAAGAACAAAACCGCACGCCGGGACTTTCCAAAGTTCCGCTGCTTGGCAACCTGTTCAAACGAAAGGGAGTTTTCCGCGATTCACAAGAGATTCTGTTTTTTATCACGCCGCGCGTTTACCGTCCTGATTTTGAAGGCAATCCGACGTCGAGCAAAAGAGGAAACGGAACAAATTCAACAACCCTGATTCAGCCGGTTCCGCTCGGCAATCCTTCTTCAAACTCGGAAACCGTTCCGGTTGTTCCGGTGAATCAAGCGCCGGTTGTCCCGGCTGTCGTTCAGACGCAGGCAAATCCGGCTGCTTCTTCGAAACCGTAAGTTTGATGTCAAAGTTTTTTATCAAAAAAGAAGTTCTGCCGGTTAAGTTTTTAACGGCTGCGCTTTTACCGCGAATCTTCGCCGCGCAGAATTTCTTTTTTGATAAAGAATACAAACAAAAACAAAAACACTTAAAATTTATGTTTCCTTCCGTTGTTTCCCGCCAGAACGCTTAGCGTCCTGGCGGACGTTTTATCAGGAAACTCCCGCTCCGAACTTCTTCCTTTACGCAAACCGCCCGTTTAATCCGCGACCCTTTCGCCCGATCAAATCGCTTTTCCCACTAAAATAAAACAAATAATTGCTAAACAATGTTTTTTTTGAAAAAAACTGTTTATTCAATCTGTAGTGTAATTGGAAAATTCACTTTTGGGACTTGTAAATAAAATGACCTTCATTAACGACAGCAAAAAACTTAAAAAACAAAAAGGTTTCAGCCTGCCCGAATTGCTGATAGTAGTGTTTATAGTTTCGATTGTCAGCGTGATCGCTCTGCCGCAGATCAGCGCGGCGCGGCGAGCATTCAGATTTTCCGGATTGCAGCGCCAGATTTCCGCAGTTTTAACCGATGCGCGCCAGCAGGCTATGTCGCAGAGAAAAGCCATTACGGTGCGCTACAAAAACAGCGAAAAGGAAGTTATCGTTTACGGCGGAATATTCGGCACTTTAAACGATTCGAAAAATAAGGTCGAACAAATTTACGGGTCCGGAATCGCGAAAGATGAAATTGTATACGGTCGTCCGGCGGGCGTTGCAAACGCGACATTAGACGACGGAACGACTCAAACGGACTTAAAAGCCGAAATCATGGAAATTACTTTTCAGCCCGACGGTTCAGTGCTCGACGCGGCGGGTAATCCCGAAAACAGAGCGATGTTTTTTTATCATAAAAAGAATTCAAAGGGAATGGCTTTCGCCGTATCGGTTTTAGGCGCGGGCGGTCGCGTAAAAATCTGGCGTTACAGCCAGGGAGTAAATAAATATGTCGAATAAATCCGGGCAAAACGGGGTAAAGAATTATTCACGCAAAAACGAATCGGGTTTCTCGATGATCGAAGCCATTATTGCGATTTTTATTTTGACCACGGGCTTGATCGGAACCGCCGCCGCCGTCACCTACGCTCTCGAATTCAGCGCGATCAGCCGAAATGTTACCAAAGCAAAACTGGTTGTCGTTGCCTCAATTGAAGAAATCGAATCTCTGCGCAATTCACGCCGTCTTGAGTTTAAACAATTCGCAAACACTGGAAATGTGAACAACGAGGGCTCGCCGAATCAGTTTCTCGGATTTTCAAACGGATTCAAAGATGTTTCAAATACGCCCGGCACCGACGGCGTAAACGGGACGGCAGACGATACGGCGAGCAATCCGGGCGCTGACGGCGTTTTCGGCACGGCGGACGATGTCTTCGATCGGGGAAGAATTCGAGAAGGCTACAAGCGGCAGATCGAGATCATTGATTTAAGCGGAAGTTTGAAAAAAGTCGTTATCAAAGTTCGATATATGAACGTTAACGGGAAGTTAGGCGAGATCGTCGGTGTTTCTTACTTAAACGACGAAACGCGAACCACTCTTTAGAAAGTTTTCGGAGGTTTTGGAATGTTTTCTCATAAATACCCGGTAAAAGAAGTTTCGGTAAACAAAAGATACAAAAGCGAAAAAGGCGCGGCGCTGGCGATTTCAATTATCGTTGTCGCCATTTTACTGGTGATCGGTTTAACGGCGCTGGCATTTTCTTCGACCGAAGCGCGAATTGCCGCCAGCGATTTGCAGCGCACTCACGCTTTTTACGCGGCGGCGGCTGGAATGGAAAAAATGACCAACGATTTCAGCAATCTTTTTCAGCGCAAAATGAGCCCTTCGGTCGCCGATCTCGATACGATTGCGAAATCTCACCCGGACGAGCTGCTTAAAGAAGGCTTTCAATTTACACAGAACATCGAAGAAGACACCGAGAAACTAAACCACCTTCGAGCCATTCAGGGGCTGCCGAATAATTTATATCCGCGTATAAATATTCCGGACGGACCATTTGCAGGGCTTTACGCAAGTATCGTCCCGTACAAAATGACATCGACGGCTTTGCAGACTCGCTCGAAAGCGGAAGTAAAATTGGAAAGGGAATTTAACAACTATCTCGTTCCGCTTTTTCAGTTCGGTATGTTCAGCAATGAAGACATCGAAATTCATCCCGGACCGCTGATGACTTTTGACGGCAGAATCCATACGAATCAAAATCTCTATGCTTTGCGAAATACAAGGTTTCTAAATAAGGTAACGGTTGCCGGCGAACTGGTTCGCGACGCGACGCGCGGAGGTGAAACAAACAACGCCGAAGGAAATCAAAACATTTATTTCGAGGTCAACGGCATAGACGTTCAAAGCACACTCGGCAGCGGCAGCGTTAAAAGCGGCTTGGGAACGGTCGGAGGACCGAATTTGAGCAACAGCCTTTTAGGATTGCGCGGGTTTTTCCCCGGAAGCCCGAGCGGCGTAATCAATCCGTTGTGGGAAAGCGAATCGGTTAAACCCGCGAAAGCCAATACGCCGAATCGTTTCGGAGGTCAAATCTTAACGAAAACCACAGGCGTTTCCACCTTAAAGCTTCCGCTCGAAACGGGCGGAAACAATGCGGCGGAGCTGATTAAAAGATCGTTGCCGTCGGACGACGAAATTTTGTCGTCTTCGCGTTTTCACTCAAAAGCGGAAATCAGAATACTGATCGATGATTTAAATGCCGGAAACGGCAACAATAATGCCGCTGGAATTCCGGAGGGCAAAGGCGTTTCGCTGAAAAACGGCAGTGACGGCTTTGACCCGCTGCCGCTTGGAAACGGCTCGGTTTTGCGCCGAATCGGCAATGACGGTTCTTATATCGACCCGTCGCCGGTTATACAAAGTCTGAAGAAAAATCCTTCAGACCCGCTTCAGACGGAAACAGCGATGACCGTTCGCGGAATAAAAAATCAGCATTCTAAAACAACAGCCGGCAATCATATTCCGCAAGGATCGGGAATCGAAGCCAGAATTTATATCGAGGTCGTTAAACCGGACGGGACAACAATCGACGTTACGAAGTCTATTTTGAGCATGGGCATGACGGTCGGCGAACCGAACGGAATTCTTTATTTGCAGCGCCCGCTTTGGGCGGCGTTCGTTCAGGGCAGTCGCGACCGCAACAAGCAGGATTTAGATTTGGTAACTCTCACGGACAAATATCAAACAATCGCCGACGGCGAAATCAAAATCCCTGGGAACAACCCTTTTGCGGCAAATCGCGGATATTTAAGTATGCCGGTTTCTTCTTCCAACGATGACGGCGGAACGATTACGCGCGAATACGCGCCTTTAGATGAATATAATTCGATTGTTCCGATAAATGTTTATAACGTTCGCGAAGGCTGGGTGCGCAGCTCACTCAGCGAATACGATATTCATACGCGCGGTTTGATGAGCGTCGTCGAAATAAATATGCGCAATCTTTCGCGCTGGCTCGACGGTGTCTACGACAATAATTTGCTGGCGGGGACAAATGCCGTCAGCCAGAACATAAAAGACGAAGACGGTTATGTTGTGTATATTTCAGACCGGCGCGGCGACGATGTGGGAACGGAATATCTAAGCAACGGAACTGCTTACAAAAGCACCAACGGAATCGTTGACAACGAGGATATTTACGGACCGAACGGTGTTTTGGACGCGGGCGAAGACGTCGTTGATTTCGGCTGGGGCAGCGGCGGGCAAAGCAAAAAAGGAAGATTGCAGAAAAACATAAAGGAGCTTCCCGATTCGGGCACGCTCGGCATCAGACCTTTGGTGTCGGCATCCGTTACGGACCGGCTCGCGCGGGCAAAAGAAGTTCTGAAAATGGAAACAAAGCTTTTCCGGCGCGCGGTCAGGCTTTTTAACGGCGAAAGCCTGAGTATTACAGCCGCTCCAAATAAGCTTTCAACGGTTAAAGGCATTACAGTTTCTTCGGAAAATCTCGTGCATATATGGGGAAATTATAATACGACCGGCATTACGGGAATGCCCGCCGACGGTTCAACCTTAAACAACGGCGGTTATACGGGCGCGCAGATTCCCGCGTCGATTGTCTGCGACGCTTTTTCGCCGCTGTCGAAAACATGGTTTGACGCTTCGAGCTTTTTATATCCTGAAGGAAGCTCGAACGGTCGAAATCTCGGCGGTGAACCTTATCGCGCGGCAGACGAAAATTTGCCTTCGATCTCGCAAAGCACTTCTGTCAGAGCCGCGATTATCGCCGGAACGACGCTTTCGGCAATGACGCAAACTCCGGGCAAAGATGCCGAGGGCTTGCGCCGCAACGGCGGAGTTATCAATTACCCGAGATTTTTAGAGCTTTGGAATTTTACTAAAAGCGGAGCGACTTTCACGCAGCCTTGGAATTATTCCGGGTCGCTGGTTCCGCTCTACCGCTCGACGCAGGCAATCGGGCAATGGGAAAACGATACTTCGATCACATACCTGCCGCCGCGCAGAAACTGGAGTTTTGACGAAACTTTTCTGACCCCGCAAAAATTGCCGCCGGGAACGCCGTTTTTCCAATACGTGCAGGCAACCGGTTTTCGTCAAAAATTATATTAATAAGAGTAGTAAGCAGGAGTTCCGATAAATGAGAAAAATAACCGATGTAAACAGTCAGAAAGGTTTTTCCATACTTGAGCTGTTGATTGTTCTGGTAGTAATGCTCATCATTCTCGCCGGGGTTTTCTCGCTGATGCGCGGAACGATCATCACGGCAAACAACAATTATGAAATAACTACCGCATCGCAGGGACTTCGCAACGCGCAGGAATACATCTCGCGCGATTTACTCGTCGTCGGCGACGGGCTTAAAGGCATTTCAAACGTCTGGCTGCCGACCGCTTTCGTGACCAGGTATTTAACGGCGCGAAATGCGTCCGAGCTCGACCCGGAAAAACAAGGATTCGTCAGCGTCGGCGCGATTATTTCCGACGAAAAGGTTCCCGGGAATACAGCAGTTCCGAACAGCTTGCCGCCAACGACCGTTTTGCCCGGAACCGATCGCATAACGATGTTGGCAATCGATCCTGTTTTTTCTCCCGTGCCGCTTCCGGCTGACGCGACAAACATTTTAACGGGCGAAATCAAAATTCCCGGCGGCAACACTTCGTTGTTCAACGTCGGGGAGATATATTATGTTTCCGGCAGCGGAAACGGCACTTTCGGCGTTATTACGCGAAAAAGCGGCGGCAGCGTTTTCTGGGAAGAAGGCGATTCGTTCGGTTTGAATCGTTATGGAAACGCCGGTAATATCGCGCCCGCTTCAGGAATCGGCGGAAAACAGCCTTCAAGTTTGATGCGAGTAAACATCATTCAATATTTCGTCGATGCCGATAAAAAGCTTATTCGAAGAGTTTACGGCGTCAAAGAAAAATCGTTTATCGACAACACGGTTGCCGAACATGTTGTGGTCTTAAAGTTTCGTTACGTATTAAAGCCCGGGGCGAGCGATAAAATCTACGAGCAGCCGGTTTCGCAGATAGATTTATCGAACGCTTCGACCGTCAGGATCATCGAGCCTACAGTCGAGGTCGAAACGGCTTATCCGCTGCAGGACGGGCGACATCAAAAAGTCGAAGGCACAACGCAAATCGGCGTTCGCAATTTACAGTTTCAGGAAGCGCCGGAACCGCATGACGCACAGGGAAATACGGATCTGCCGAATCCGGGTCCGACTCCTGTCTACACGCCGACGCCGGCTCCGTCTCAGACGCCAACGCCGAAACCGACATTGACGCCGAAACCGACTCCTTCAGTCAGCCCGACGCCGACGCCCGAACCGGAAGAGACGCCGGAACCGGAAGAAACGCCTGAGCCGGAGGAAACGCCGAAACCGAACAAAACGCCGAAAC
Organism: Acidobacteriota bacterium; assembly: GCA_025463125.1. Classification (GTDB taxonomy): domain Bacteria; phylum Acidobacteriota; class Blastocatellia; order Pyrinomonadales; family Pyrinomonadaceae; genus SXVE01. The sequence goes on from JAOAPX010000157.1 coordinate 19,756, forward strand.
CGGCTAAAACGCCGAAATCGACGCCGACGCCGCCAACGCCGATACCGACACCTAAACCTTCGTGGTGGTATTAAATCGGCAAAACTTGATCGGATGAATTAAATCGAGGCAGTCTAAAGAGTCGATTTTCGAGACAAAAAGAGAGCGGCTGGGTTTTAGAAGGATAAATGAACTTCTAAAACCAGCCGCTCTCTTTTTTATGCGTTGTTAAATTTCTTATTCGGCGATGTAAGCGCTCGGCACCGGGACGTCCTCGCCGAGACCGAAGGAAATAACGGAAAACGAATTATCCGAGCTTCGCAAAACATACCAGACGCCGCTTCGATAAACGGCAATATCGGTTTTCCCGTCTCCGTCAAAATCGGCAGGCGCGGGTTTGTCGCTTGAAAGACCGAAAGTCTTCGCCGAAAAACCCTGTGTCGAACCGAGCAGATACCAAACTCTGTCGGACGGACGCCAGACGGCGATGTCGGTTTTCCCGTCACCGTCATAATCGCCCTGCACGGGTTTGTCTCCTTCGGAGCCGAATTTTACGGCGGTAAAACCGGTCGCGCTTCCCATTATGTACCAAACGCCGTCGGACGGACGCCAGACGGCGATGTCGGTTTTTCCGTCGGCATCGTAATCGCCCTGCGCCGTTTTGTCCGTGCTTAAACCGAAATACCTGATATCGACGGCTCCGTTCGAGCTGCGCAAAATATACCAGACACCGGTTGAAGGACGCCAGACGGCGATATCCGTTTTGCCGTCGCCGTCATAATCGCCCGTGACCGGAACGTCCTCGGCTATGCCGAATTGAACCGCGGTAAATCCTGCGCCGCTTCTTTGCAGATACCAAACGCCCGTCGAAGGACGAAATACGGCGTAATCGGTTTTTCCGTCGGCGTCGTAATCGCCGGGAACGATCTTATCGCCTGCCGCTCCGAATTGAATTTGCGCGCTGTTATTCGCGCTGTCGAGGCTGTACCAGACGCCCGTCGAAGGACGCCAGACGGCGATGTCGCTTTTACCGTCGCCGCTAAAGCCGGAAACGGCGGTTCCCGAAAGCGTCGCTTTCGACGAAGTGTAAATGTAATCGCCTGAAGTCCCGCCGTTGCTGTCGGCGGCGTTGCCGGCAACGTAAAAGCTGATTTTCCCGACTCTCTGCGCGGGCGCGTTCCATGTGAAAGTCCATGATTTGGAGCCGAACTGCGTCGGCGTAACCCCGTTAAGCGTGTGTTCGAGATACGTGCGCGGATTCCCGTTGATCATCCCGTTGACCGATTGCACCTGCTGCGACATATTCGCCGGGATCGCGTAAGTTCCGACGCGCTTGCCCTGGCTGTCGATCGCCGTTAATTGAAACCCGTAAAGAACGCCGTCAGCCTGGCTGACCGTGACGGTGATCGGAATCGCCTGGTTCGGCAGATAATTTGCCGGTAAACCGGAAATCGACGCGCTTCCCGAACCGCTGTTAAGCGCGTATTGCGTGTGGCAAGCCGTGCAGCTCGCTTCGCCCGGCGCGGCGGTGTGTCCGGGCGTCGGACCCGATGAAGAGGCTTTCGCCCGCTCGTATTTTTCGGAGTATTCGGCAAAACCGAAAACGACTAAAACGACGGCGAGAAAAATGATCGATAATTTCGTGTAAATTAATTTGCGTGAAAAATCCGGCATCCGGTAAAACTCCCTTTTGATGAAAAACTAGGATTTTATTGTAGTTATATTGTTCGGCGAATTCAAACAAATAATTGTTTGAGCAATGCGGTTTTTAAGTTAAATTAAATTTTGAGTTATGATTATTACGAACGATGGAAATTTTTCTTTTTGCTATTGAAACGACACTTTACCTGCTCGCGATTTTAGCGATCAACTTAACCGTTTTACCGTTTTTGAAGTTTCATGCCTGGTGGATTCGAATCGGCGAATTTCCGCGCCTGCAAATTGCGGGCGTGTGTCTGATTGTTTTAATTTTTCTGCCGTTTTTAGTTAATCCGCTGTCGGCGCTGGAAATAACTTTTCTGCTTTTTGTCGGTTTATGCGCCGCGTATCAATTTTATTGTGTCGTAAGGTATCTGCCGTTTTACCCGAAGCAGGTCGAGCGCAGCCGCGTTCCGCTGCCGAAAAACGTTATCAAGCTGTTTATCTGCAACGTTTTGATCGATAACCGCGATACGGAAAAACTTTTGCGGCAGATTGAAAAAAACAACCCCGATCTGATTTTGCTGGCTGAAGTCGATGATTTCTGGACGGAAAACATCGCAGAAATCGAAAAGCGCTACCCGCATTTCGTCAAATGCCCGCTCGATAACGCTTACGGGATGGCGCTTTATTCCCGGCTTCAATTAAAAGACGCCGAACTGAAATTTCTCGTCGAAGACGATATCCCGTCAATTCACACGAAAGTCACATTGCCTTCCGGCAAACTCATAAATCTTTACTGCCTGCATCCGCGCCCGCCGGTTCCGACCGAAAACGTCCGCTCGCTCGAACGCGATGCCGAGCTTTTGATGGTCGGGCGAATGATAGATAAACACGACGAACCGACAATCGTCGCCGGCGATTTGAATGACGTTGCGTGGTCACGCACGACGAAACTTTTTCAGAAAATCAGCGGGCTGCTCGATCCGCGCGTCGGTCGCGGGTTATACAGCACCTTTCCGGTCGCGCACCCTTTGGTGCGCTGCCCGCTCGACCACGTTTTTCATTCGAATCATTTTCGCCTGGTCGAACTAAGACGTCTCAAATCGGTCAATTCCGATCATTTCCCGATGTATATCTCGCTCGCGCTTGAAAAAACGGCGGAATACACGCAGGTGGAACCGGAAGCCGAACCCGAGGAAAAGCTTGAAGCCGTTGAAACGATTAAAGATGCGCTTGAAACTTTGCAGGCGGAAAGAGCTGAAAAGTGAAAAGTGAAAAGTGAAAAGTGAAAAGTGAAAATACAGCTTAGCGAACGCTTTGAAGGCAATATAAATAAATAATTTCAGGCTTATGCGCGAAGACGCGAGACTGGAATCGCCGCTCTTTGATATTTCAAACAGCTTTGATTATCGTTTAATTTACAGGCGAGCAAAAACGTTTTCAATAAACCGTTTTTTCGACGCGGTGAATTTTTGCTGAATTCGCCCGTTTGCGAGCCTTCTATACTTTTGATTTATAAAGGAATACATAATGAAAACGAACAATCTATTTACAGTATTAACACTGATTTTTCTGGCTATAGGTTTGGGCGCGTGCGCGCGGCAGGAGCAGCCCGGTCACGTGTCGACAGCCAGCCAGTCGGCAAACCATACAGCGAAAAACGATGCGCACGCCGCGCGCGGACATCAAAATTCAGCGCAAAATTCTAAGCCTGAGAAACCGGTTCCGGCTTTTCAAAGCGAAGAAGGAGCTAAAACTTTAAAGCCGACGCTTAAGCCGGAAATTTTTACCGGCGCGGTTCGCGCCGCATACGCGGCAGTCAGGGAGATTCCGCAGACAATCGCGCAGCTTCCGTGCTATTGCCGCTGCGACCGAAGCGTCGGGCATAAAAGTTTGCACAGCTGTTTCGAAGACGAACACGGCGCAAACTGCGGAATTTGTATGAATTCGGCGCTGATGGCTTACAAATTGGAAAAAGAACAAAAACTGAAACCCGCGCAAATTCGCGAGCGGCTTATCGCTCAATATGCCGGTTATTAGCGGCGCGAACAAAAGATCAAAGCTCTTTTCGTACTTAAATGTTGAGAGCAAAAAAGAGCCGGTAATAATTACATTTACCGGCTCTTTTTCTGTGTTTAATTAATCGCTGTACGGAAACGGCAGTAATTCTCCGCGTCAAATCTCCTGCCCGGCAAAATACATCTGCGAATCAAATCTTTTTTCATCCGATTCAGCGGTTAAGTTTTCGTAGCTTCCGTCAGGCTTCAAAATTTGAGCGTTGACGTTATCGCGAAGATACGCGCCGAGCACTTCTTTTTTCAGATACCGCGCCAATTTTGCGTCTTTTATGGGCACAATCGCTTCGACGCGGCGATCCAGGTTGCGATGCATCCAGTCGGCGCTGCCGATGTAGATTTCTTCGTTGTTATCGTTCAAAAAGTAAAAAATGCGGCTGTGCTCGAGAAAGCGCCCGACGATCGAAGCGACGCGTATGTTTTCCGAAAGCCCTTTTACGCCCGGACGAAGAACGCAGATGCCGCGCACGATTAAATCGATTTCGACGCCCGCCTGCGAAGCTCTGTAAAGCGCGCGAATAATCCGGTCGTCGGTCAAACTGTTGGTTTTTACGATAATGCGCGCTTCTTTGCCGCCCGTTTTGTTTTTCGTTTCGCGGTTGATCATCTCGATCATTCGCTCGCGCAAATTTATCGGCGCGACCAGCAGACATCTGTATTCGTTTTGATACGAATAACCGGTCAGAAAATTAAACAAATCCGTCGCGTCGGCGCCGATCTGTTCGTCGGCGGTTAAAAGCCCTAAATCCGTATAGATGCGCGAAGTCGTCGGGTTGTAATTTCCGGTTGCGATATGCACGTAGCGGCGAAGCGAGCCTTTTTCGTGGCGAACGACGAGCGCGACTTTCGAATGAGTTTTCAGCCCGCGCATTCCGTATATAACGTGAACGCCTTCGTTTTCGAGCCGCCGCGCCCATTCGATATTGTTTTCTTCGTCGAACCTGGCTTTTAATTCGACGAGCGCCGCGACCTGTTTTCCGTTGCGGCTCGCCTTGACCAGAGATTTTATAACGGGCGAATCTTTTCCGGCGCGGTAAAGACAAATTTTGATGGCGCGGACGTTTTCATCTTCCGCCGCTTCGTCGATAAAATCCGTCACCGTGCTGTAAGCGGTAAACGGGTGATGAACGAGAATATCGCGCTTTTTCAAAACGTCGAATATATTTCCCGATTTCTGCAAAGCTTTCGGAATCATATACTTTATCGGCTTGTCTTTTAATTCCGGTCGGTCGAGCGAATACAGCTTCATAAAATCGGGAATATTCAAAAATCCTTCGATCGGGTAAACGTCCTGTTCGGTCAAGCCGATGGCTTCGGTTAGATAATTGACCATTTCTTCAGGCATCGAAGCTTCGACTTCCAGCCGCACCGGAAAACTGAAACGCTTTTGATGATGCAGTTCGCTTTCGATCGTGCGCAGCAAATCGCCGGCTTCATCTTCGCGCAGCTCGATGTCGGCGTCGCGCGTTAAGCGAAACAGAAAACATTCCGACGTTTTCATATTCGGCAAAAGATGATGAATATTTGCCGCAATCAATTCGCCGAGCGCGGCGTAGCGCGTTTCGCTGTTTTCGAGCCGTATCAGGCGCGAAACGTTCGGCGGAAGCTTTACGCGGACAAACCGCCGGTTTTTAAAAAGATGACGCAGATTGCCATGATGAATCGTTTTGTCAGGCTCGACGAAAAGCCCTAAATTCAAACTCAAATTCGAAATATAGGGAAACGGATGACTGACGTCCACGGCTTGCGGCGTCAAAACGGGGAAAACATTTTTGAGAAAATATTCATCGATCCATTTCTTTTCGCTTTCGCTTAAGTTTTTATAAGCGCAAATCTCGATTCCTTCTTTTGCCAGCCGCGGCAGAACTTCTTCGCGCAGACACAAGGATTGTTCGGCGATCATCGGGCGGACTTTTTCCCAGATTCCCGTCAATTGCTGCTTTGCCGTTAAGCCGTCGATCGAAACTTTATCTACTCTTTCGGCGACTTGTTCCTTTAACCCGGCAACGCGAATCATAAAAAATTCGTCGAGATTGGTTGAAAATATCGAGAGAAATTTTAAGCGTTCAAGCAGCGGGTTGCGCTCGTCGAGAGCTTCTTCCAGAACGCGGCGATTAAACTCGAGCCAGCTTAATTCGCGGTTGAATAAAAAAAGTGAGTCGTCAATCGATAGCGTTTCTACCGGATTTTCAGCGGGCGTTTCTTTTTGAGCAATTGGATTCATAATTGTATTTATGAATAAAGTTTAGAAGTTCGGAAGGCGAAAGGCAATGTTTTGGATGTTAAGTTTTTTTGTTTAAGAGTAAGGAGCTCGGACGCACAATCAAACAGTTGAATGTGCTTTTGCCAACTTGATTGTTTTTTTTTTGTCTGTTATTTGCTTGATGCCGGCGGCGGTTCCGAACCGGTAAAGTCTGCGTCGCACAGGATTCGGTTAAACTGAATCTATTGTCGTTTACGCCCGGTATTTATCACGCGCGTTTTGCCCGAAATCGCGCGGCTGAAACGATAATATCCGTGAATACAGGTCTGAAACGGAAAAGAGACATCATTACGATGTCTCTTTTCCGTTGTACATAAATGGTCGGGGCGAGATGATTTGAACATCCGACCTCACGGTCCCGAACCGTGCGCTCTACCAGGCTGAGCCACGCCCCGTCAAAACAAGTTACAATCTTAAGTTACCGTTTCGAATGTGTCAACCTCGCATTAAGCTTCCGGCTCGATTGCCATCGCCGCTGCTTCGGCTTTTTTCTCGCGGCGCGCTTTTAGATACTCGTAAATGATCGGCAGAATCGAAAGCAGAACGACGACGATCACGACTTTATCGATGTGATCTTCAAGCAAAAAGTTTTCGATGCCGAAAACGCCGCGCATAAATTGTTCGACCACTCCGCCGAGAAAATATCCCGCAAGCAGCATACTCGAAACCCAGAACAAGCCGCCGAAAATATTGTAAAGCAGAAATTGCCGGTACGACATCTGCGCCGCACCCGCGACGATCGGCGCAAATGTTCTGACGATCGGCACGAAACGGGCGATGATAATCGTTTTACCGCCGTGCTTTTCGTAAAAAGCGTGAGCTTTCTGAATATGCTTCGGATTGAAAACGCGTGATTTGGGACGTGTAAAAAGCGTTTCGCCCATTTTCTTCCCGGATAAATAACCGACCGCATCGCCGACCACGGCTGCGACGAAAAGCGTAATCATCAAGACGAACAAATCCATTTTTCCGGCAGCCGCGAAAAGTCCGGCGACGACCAGAAGGGAATCGCCCGGCAGAAAAAATCCGATAGCCAGCCCCGTTTCGGCAAAAACAATTAAAAAAAGCGCGACGTAGACGTAAATGCCGAAATAATCGAGCAAGCTGTCGATCATAATCTTCGGATTAAGGAAATCCTTGATGCGCAAAAGAAAATCAATTATTGACTGCATAATTTTGGAATGAATGGACGAAAACGGCTCAAAGCGCGAGCGTTTTTCAACACTTTACTGTAGTCTTTTTCAATTATTTTGCCAACCGTGCTCGCCGATTAAAGGAACGAACGAGCAGGCGCCGAAATCTTCGCGGTGAAAGCCTTTTTCCGCGCGCGTCACGCGAATCAGGTTTTGCGTTTTCGGATCGTTGCCGATCGGAATTACCAATCGACCGCCGATTTTTAATTGTTTAAGCAAAGGTTCGGGAACGGCAGGACCGCCGGCGGCAACCAGAATCCCGTCAAACGGCGAATAAAGCTCCCAGCCGTTCGTTCCGTCCGCGCAGCGCAGTGTGACGTTGTTGTATCCGAATCTTCGCAATCGTTCCTGAGCTTCCTGAACGAGAATCGGGATGCGTTCGATGGCGTAAACTCTTGCGCCGAGACTCGCTAAAATCGCCGTTTGATAACCGGAACCGGCGCCGATTTCCAAAACGCGGCTTTTTGGGCTGAGCTCTAACAATTCGGTCATTCGGGCGACGATAAAAGGCTGGGAAATCGTTTGATTGGCGGCAATCGGGAGCGCGTTGTCTTTATAAGCCTGCGCTTTCAAGGCTTCGGGCACAAAAAGATGACGGGGAAGCCGCCGCATTACTTCCAGAACGGCTTCGTCCTGAATTTTATAATGATCGCGCAAGCGCTGAACCATTCGTTCGCGCGGTATCTGATACTCGTCCATGTTGCGGAAAGTTTAAAGGATCAAAATTCTAATTTCTAAATCTAAAACCGTTTGCTGACGCGAAAAGCCCGTAACGTTCAAGTGGGTTTATTGCTCCCAGCTTTGCAGCCTTTCAATGGCTGAATAATTCGTTAAATCGCTGCGCATCGGCGTTACCGAAACGTAACCTTCGTCGATGGCTTCAAAGTCGGTTCCGCCTTCGGCGTGAAAACCGCTTCGCTCTTCGCCGATCCAGTAATAAAGCTTGCCGCGCGGGTCTATATGCTCGGAAATAATCGGGCGCGCGTCTTTAAATCCTTGTTTTGTAACGCGAATTCCTTTCGGAATGCCTTTGGGAACATTAACGTTCAGCAAAGTATTTTCCGGCAATCCATCGGCTAACGCTTTTTGCGTCAGATTTTTAGCTACTTTCGCCGATTCCGTGAAATCGTAATTGCGGTCTGCGACCAAACTGAACGCCAAGCCCGGAATTCCCAGAATCGTCGATTCCATCGCCCCGGCAACCGTTCCGGAATACGTCGCGTCGTCGCCCAGATTCGCGCCGTGATTTATCCCGGATACGCAAATAACCGGGCGTTCTTCGAAACTGAGAATTCTATTAAGCGCGAGCGTGACGCAATCGGTCGGCGTACCGTCAACCGTCCAGTGGCGCGCGTCAATCTGGCGAATCCGAAGCGGGCGCGAAAGCGTCAGGCTGTGCGATGCGCCGCTCATTTCCGAAGCGGGCGCGACCACGTAAACATCACCGATTTCGCTTAAAGCGTTTTCAAGCGCGATAATCCCTTCAGAATGATAGCCGTCGTCGTTGGTTAATAAGATACGAATGTTTTCCGCGTTCATTATAAAGAATATAAACTATAAATAAAAAATGATGCGTGAAAGACAAATGTAAATCTGATTCGATACATTCGCTTCACGCACCATCAAAACTTTAACAATCACAACTATCGGTTGTTTTGATTATTCGGTCTTTGCTGATTGCTGTTGTTATTGTTGCCGGTCGGGCGCACTTGACGGAAACGTCGGCGGTTACGCTTGCGGGCATTTGCCGATTTAAGTTTCGCTTTTTGTCCGGGCGGAATAAAATGCGCGTGTTTTTTCAAATCCTTGATGATTTCTTCGCTGATTACTTTACGTTTGAACCGGCGCAGAGCACTTTCAATCGATTCGTTATTATTTACATTAATTTGAGCCATTTCGTTTTCACCCCCTTTTGGGCATAAATTCTTGCTTGAAGAGCAAACAAACATTAAACACTTTTTTGCTCGTAAAGGCAAATGCTTTCGCTTCGCGTCGGCTTTTAAGCCGTGTCCGATGGTTTTTGTTTTATTTAGAAGGTGCGAGTAAAGAGCGGCATAAAAAAAGAAGTCTTCAGAGCGTTTAACTCTAAAGACTTCTTTTTTTTATTTCAAACTATTTTGTTTGAACAGGTTTTAAGGAATAAAAGCGCCCGGAGTAGGAATATCGGTCGAAGTTCCTAATTTCAGCACTGTAAATCCCTGGC
>JAOAPX010000159.1 GCA_025463125.1 Acidobacteriota bacterium
CAAAGCAACGAGTCCTTAAGCGATTTGCTGGTTTTAATGGCGCACGTGATGGATGAAGATATAGTTAAAGCCGTGACGAATACAGCCGAGTGGCAAAATTATCTTGAATCGAAACGCAATCTGGAAACAACAAAAATCCAGATCGAAAAATTTACCGAAGAATTGAAAAAATTGGAAGATCAATAATATGCTGCGATTAATAAAACTATTATTCAGAGCAGTTTAACGACATCTTAAAGTTTTTTCGTAATAAAATAACGTAAAGCCGGACAATTTATATTTTGTCCGGCTTTACGTTTTAAATAAATCTTTGCGTTTTAAATAAATAAAAAAGTGGAAAGCCGTGATATTTATCACTTTACAAATACGCGTTTACAAATTAAGAGCAAAAAGGATTGCCGTTTAAGTGCTGGCGGCAATTTAAAACAAAGCTTTTTCAGGAGAAAGATGATGGATTCTACAATTTTTATTTGCTACCTCGGCGTTTTGCTTTCGACCGGCTTAACCGTCTGGGCTTTAACGACTAATACGCCGGTTAAAAAACGTTCGAGCCGCAGGGTAAGAGTAGAAAGTTAATAGTCTGTAAGCGATGATTAAAGAAGATCGAGGCGGCGTAAAAAGGCATCGATGCCAGTAAAGTTTGCCGCATCTTTTTTATGCGGGCAAACTTTAAGAAAATTAAAATACTCGCGGCGGGGATCGAACCTGCGACCTTTCCCTTCGGAGGGGAACGCTCTATCCGCTGAGCTACGCGAGCATAAACTGAATTGTCAAAGCCAAAGTTTTATTACTTCGGCTGAATCGAAATACTTTTAATGCGAATCGATTCCGATGGGCGCTCGACTTCTCTCGGCGCGCCGGCAATGATTTGGGCTGTGGTCATTCCTTCGATAACCTTTCCGAAGATAGTATATTTATTATCAAAAACGGGCTGGCGTTTCAATGTGATAAAAAATTGCGCGTTTGCCGAGTTAAAATCCGTGCTGCGCGCCGCGCCGACGATTCCCGTGTCGTATGGAATATCGGAGAATTCCGCTTCGACGTTCGGTTTATCGGATTTGCCCATCCCGTCGTTTGCCGGATTCGAATCTTTTGAAAACGGATCGCCGCCTTGTATGACCGAATCGTTTACGCGGTGAAAAATCGTTCCGTTGTAAACTCCTTCTTTCGCCAACTGTTTGAACTGTTCGACCATTTTCGGCGCGATGTTCGAGTAAAGCTCCATTTTTATCGTGCCGAAATCGGTTTCTATAACCGCAATTTCTTTATCGGCTACCGGAGCCACGCCTTTTTTGACCACGGGCGCATTATTGCTGTTGGCTGATTTTTTAGCATCGCCGCCGCACGAAAAAAGAAACGCGGAAAATAATAAAAGGAAAAGCGGGAATTTTAATTTGTTATTCAACATATTGATTTTCTAGAAATTTTTATCGCTGTCGAGCATAATCGTCACCGGACCGTCGTTGATGAGTTCGACATCCATCATCGCCTGAAAACGTCCGGTTTCAACCCGTTCGATATGTTTTCGGGCTTCTTTTACGAAAAATTCGTAAAGCTGATTGGCTTTTTCCGGCGCGGCGGCTTCGATAAATGAAGGGCGACGACCTTTTCGGGCATCACCGTAAAGCGTAAACTGCGAAACAACGAGCAGATCGCCTTTGATGTCCGCGAGCGAAAGGTTCATTTTATCGTTTTCATCTTCGAAAATGCGAAGATTGACGGTTTTTTCCAAAAGGTAAACAGCTTCTTTTTCCGAATCGTCGCGAGAAACGCCTAAAAGTATCAAAATCCCTTTACCGATTTCGCCGGTTGTTTCGCCGCCGACCGAAACCTTCGCGCGGGAAACTCTCTGCAGCACAGCACGCATAAATTTAATTATAAATGATAATGGAAAACGGAAAATAAACGCTTCGTTTGTTATTGTCCATTTTCCATTATCGTTTGCCGTTTGTTTTTTATTCTTCGATGTAAACTTTCTGCATAACAACCGGCTCGAGCGGCTTGTCGCGCTGATTGGTTTGAACTTCGGCGATTGCGTCAATTACGTCCTGACCTTCGATGACGCGACCGAATTTCGTATAGCTCGGCGGCAGAGGATAATCGACGTGCATGATAAAAAACTGCGAGCCGTTTGTGTTCGGTCCGGAATTCGCCATCGCGACCGTTCCCTTATTGTAAGCGCTTTGATAAAGCGGTGAAGTGCGGTTGATTTCGTCATTAAACTTTCCGCCCCAGGCTGATTCGCCGCCGTAGCCTTCGCCAAGAGGATCGCCGCCCTGAATCATAAAATTACGAATGACGCGGTGAAAAATCACGCCGTCGTAATAACCTTTTTCAGCCAGAAGCCGAAAGTTTTCCGTCGTTTTCGGCGCGTCTTCTTCCAAAAGCTCGAATTTGATCGTTCCTTTATTTGTTTCGATAACTGCTGTTCTGTTAGCCATTTATAATTTCTCCTTAAGAATTAAAATCACAAAAATTATTGATTTAGTTGATTATAATAAGAAATGAAATCATTTGTAACGTCTTGAAGATGAATATTTTCTAACTCGTCGGGAATCTTTTTGGTTGAATCGAGAGCTATTCCGAATCCTTTTTCATTTGTGTAGGATTGCATCGCTTTCCAAATTTTATCGACAATATTGTTATTTGGATTGTCTTTTCGAATACGCTCATTGATTTCTTCAAATGTCCGATTTTTTCCAGTTTCTTGTTTAATTTGCTGTTCGATTTTTTTAATTTCCTGCGAATAGTGCTTTATGCCGTTTTTATCATCGAACAAAGTATTTGTATTAATTACCGCAACTTTAGCGGTCGGCAAATCTACATTTAGAGTTGGTTTTAAGCCGGTTTTAAACTGTTGATTTATGATGGGAATAATAGTGTGGGTAATATTCAGCTTTTCATTAAACCCGAGCAGTTGACCGTTAATTTCAAGCTCAACGCCGTCGAGAATGATAATATTGTAGTCAGTTTTGATTTGTTTTAATAGAACTGAAATTTCATTTAATACCGGCTGAACTAAGAGATGGTATCGTTTTTGATAATGTTTTTTACATTCTTCAGCAATTACTTGTTTTCGATTTTTTATTTCCTCTAACTGCTTTCGCTTCTCTTCTTTTACTTTAATAGAAATATTTTGATCTTGAAGTGCTTTCTCGATTATCTCAGCGTTTTCATGAATATTATATCGTTCTGCTTGTCCGCAATGCCCCGCATTAATTGTATTATATGCACTTATAACTCGAACGACTCCATTTTGTCATCATCAAAAGTGAAGCTATTGATTAAAGCGATTTTTGTATCGGATGATTTCAAAAATTCAGTTTGGGCGCACAACGAAAGAGTAACAAAAAGGATTTGAAGCAATACAAAAACAGCTTTTTTCATAAGACATTGGATTAGCTCAAAATAAATCTTTCAATTGCGGCTGCGACGCCGTTTTCATCGTTACTTGTAGTTGTATAAAATTCTCCGTGTTCAAGCAAACTCGGGTCGGCGTTTCCCATGACGACCGGCGTTCCGGCGAATTCGAGCATATGCAGATCGTTGAAATTATCGCCGCAAACCATCACGTTTTCAGCCTTTAGATTTTCGATTACCGCCAGTTTTTCAAGTCCGATTCCTTTCGAAGCGTCAGGCGGCAAAATGTCGATCAGCGTAAAATCAAGGCGCGGATATCGAGTCGTTAAGACGGTCGCGCTGCTGTTTAATTCGGTTTGCAGAATCATTTCCAGCTGCGCCATCGGCGCGCATCTGCCTGAAAACGAGACGTGAACGGTTTCCGTTTCGCTCAAAACGTGTTCGAGGTTTTCGACGTGAATAACAGCGTTTTCAGCATCGTCGCCGTGCAGCGTTTTCGACCAGACGATGTATTTTTGCAGCGGGATATTATCAGCCGAAACGCGGTCGTAAAAAAGAGTTCCTTTGCCGTGCGGGTCGGCGCTCAAAAGCGCGTCCGCGCCGAACGCGCGCCCGACGCGCAAAATTTCCCGCACTGTTTTATCGGAAATAAGCGAAGCGGCGACCGTTTCAAGTGTTTGCGCGTATTTCAAAAGCGCGCCGTTATGCGTAATCAAGGGCGCGTTAAGTTCGAGTTCGAGCCCGACCGGAAGCGCGTCTCGAAAACGCCTGCCGGTCGCAATCGTCACCAAAACACCTTTTTCTTCGGCTTTTTTTATAGCTTGTTTGTTGGCTTCGGGAATTTTGCCGCTTGAATTAAGCAAAGTTCCGTCTAAATCGAGTGCGAGAAGTTTTATCATTTACGGCAATACGCTTTCCTTTTGCAATGTTTTTATAAGCATACGCAAAAGAATCGAGATTTGCCAAAAGAGAAGAATTGAAATGAAAAACGCGGCTAAAATATCAAAATCGAGTACGACAAGATTGATTCGCTCGATAAGACTGCTATCCAAAAAAGAGTCTGAATCAAACCCGCTATATGTAGCTCTTACAAAAAGTCCGTAAATAAAAATAGAGGCGTAAAGTAATGTTAGAAAAAACGGCAATAAAAATCTTTTTGTTTTAAGCAAAGCAATAAAAATAAAAAGTTAGAAAGTGTAGTCCCGCCGGGTAATTCGGGATGTATGGAAACAAAGAACCCGAAGTATTATGAACTTTGATAATTTCGGACACGAAACCTGACAAAACAAAAACAAACGCTACAAAAGCAATTATTAGCAACGTCAAATGCTCTTTATGTGATATATATTTGGTTGCTTTCATATCTTTTTAGACACCGAAAACATAAACAAGTTCCCGAAAAAATAATTATTGATTCGCTTCTTCCGCACGTTTTTCGCGCCGCTGCTGTTCGAGCCAGATTTGATACGCCGCTTTTCCTCGTTCGAAATCTGCCGCCGAAGCGTAGAAATGATGCGAGCCGTCGTTTGCTTCGACGTTTAGAACGTAGAAAATATAATCGGTTTGCGCCGGATAAAGCGCGGCTTTGACGGCGCTTTCCGAAACGGAAGAAATCGGTCCGGGCGGAACGCCGCCGAATTTTCGCGTGTTGTACGGCGAATCGGTTTCCAGATCGCTTTTGTGAATCGTTCCGTCCCAGCGGTTTTGCATTTTGGCGATGTAAACCGCCGTTTGGTCGATGCCGAGCGGGATGCTTTTCGATAAACGATTGTAAATAACGGACGCGACGATCGGGCGTTCTTCTTCGAATTTCGATTCGGTTTCGATCAGGCTCGCAATCGTCACGATTTCCTGCGGCGTTCTGCCCAAAGTTTTTGCGCGGTCGCTCCACTCGGGTTTCCAGATTTTTTTGAACTGCTCGACCATCGCCTTGACGACTTCCGCAGGTTTCGCGTCGCGCGGAAAGCTGTAAGTTGAAGGATACATATAGCCTTCGAGATTTTTCGCCGTCGGCGCGATGTCTTTTATCAAACTCGTGTCGTCCATCAATGCCAGAATCTCTTTATCGGTTACCGGCGGAGTTTGCGGAAATTTTTCGGCGATGCGCTTGGCGATGTCGAAACGCGTAAAGCCTTCGGGAATCGTGATTTTCGTCGTGCGCTCTTCGCCTTTTTCGAGTTCCTTTAAAACCTGCAAAGGCGAAATCGGCGATGAAAACTGGTATTCGCCGGCTTTTAATTTTTCCGCTTCGCCGAACGAGCGCAGATAAATCTGCGTCGCCAGCTCGCTTTTGATAATTCCTTCGCTCGCTAGCCTGGAAATAATCTGATTCGGCGAAGAACCTTTCGGGATTTCTATGTAAGCGTTTGCCTTTGTGTGCGTGACAGGCGTATTCAGAGACTTGTAAATCCAGTATGAAACGCCGCCGAAAGCTAAAAGGGAAATGATAAAAAGGACTAATAAAAGTTTGATAAATTTCATATTTACGCTCAAAATTTTAACAGAAGAAGAATATTATATGCCAGACAGCAAATATTTGGATAAGGTTTTATAAATTAATAATTACAGTATGCCGAAAAGAATTTTTATTGCCGTCGATATTTCCGAGCGGGTCAGGCGCGAAGTCGCCGTTTACGCGCAGCAATTAAGGAAAGAATTCGCAGATTTGCGCGTCGGTTGGGAAAAACCGGAAAAGCTGCATTTGACGCTGAAATTTTTAGGCGAAACCGGAGAAACTCAATTAAAAGAATTGTTTGAGATCGCCGAAAACATCGCCGCCGATGTCCCCGCGTTTCATTTGCAGATTACAGACACCGGAGTTTTCCCGTCGGCGCGAAACCCGAGAATTTTATGGCTTGACGTGAAGGACGAAATGGGAAGTTTGGCTGTAATCAATAATCGCATCGAAAACGAATGCGAAAAAATCGGTTTCGCCAGAGAAAACCGCAGCTTTAAGCCGCACCTGACAATTGCGCGATTGCGCGAGCCGGGCAAATCCAAACTTTTAGCCGAAAAACATCTCGGTAATAAATTCGAGCCCGCCCGGTTCGAAGTTGCGGAAATCCTTGTTTACGAAAGCCGACTTCAACCGGCGGGCTCAATTTACGCAAAATTAAAGAGCTTTGAATTAAAAACTCAAATGTCTCAAAATATCGAAACTACTTAAGCGCGTTTTCGATAGCCGCGACGACTTCCGGCGAATCCGGCGCCGTTTTCGGGCTGAAACGCGCGATTACCTTGCCGTTTTTGTCGGTTAAGAATTTCTCGAAATTCCACGTAATATCGCCTTCAAAGCCGGGATTTGTTTCTTTATTTGTCAGAAAAGTGTAGAACGGGTGCTGGTCTTCGCCTTTGACGGAGATTTTCGAAAACATCGGGAAAGAAACGTTGTATTTCAGATTGCAGAAATCCTTGATTTCCTTTTCCGTTCCCGGTTCCTGACCCATAAAGTTGTTTGCGGGAAAACCTAAAATAACAAAGCCTTTATCTTTATATTTGTCGTAGAGATCCTGCAAGCCTTCGTACTGCGGCGTCAGACCGCATTTGCTCGCCGTGTTGACGATCAGCGCGACTTTTCCTTTGTAGGCATCGAGCTTGACGTCTTTTCCGTCGATATCCTTCATTGTAAATTCGTACATAGATTTTTCCGGCGGCGGGGCGGTCGGGCTTGGATTAAAGATCATCCCGAACCAGAAAGCCGCCGCGATTCCTCCGATAATTGTAACTATAAATGCGACTAAACCGATTTTCAGCATAAAAAGCTCCGGCAAATTTAAATTTACACGAATGTAAATATGAATCCAAATTATCTGCCCAATTCACGAGGCGAGCGCGGCGGCTGGAGATTTTTCTGCTCGTCTTTTTCGCCTGTTTCGGCGAAAATTTCTTTGAGAGCGCCAATGCTCGAAAGCATGCTCGATGTTTCCATCGGCATAAAAATAACTTTCGAATTGTTGGTTTTGGTCATATCGCGCAAAGATTCGATGTAGCGCACCGTAATTAAATACTGCGCCGTCTGCGCCGGGTCGCCGATCGCCTGCGCGATTTGCGCGATTGCCTGAGCCTCAGCCGAAGCCGCCTGAAGCCGCGCCTGAGCCGCGCCGCTCGCCGCTAAAATAGCCGATTCCTTTTCGCCTTCGGAACGCGTGATGGAAGCCTGTTTTTCGCCTTCGGCTCGCGTGATGGCGGCTTGCTTGTCGCCCTCGGCTTGAAGAATAAGCGCCCGGCGATTTCGTTCGGCGGTCATTTGCTTTTCCATCGTGATGCGCACGTCTTCGGGCGGATTGATGTTTTTTACGTCAACGCGCGTCACTTTCACGCCCCATTTATCTGTCGCCTCGTCGAGAATCAATCGAAGCTTGGAATTGATCTGGTCGCGGTTTGAAAGCGTGTGGTCGAGATCCATTTCGCCCATTACCGCGCGCATTCCCGTGATCGTCAATTGCACGAGACTTCCGACCAGATCGTTGATTTCGTAAACGCTTTTGATCGGGTCGGTAATCATCCAGTAAACGACCGAATCGACGTTGATCGTCACGTTGTCGCGCGTGATAACGGGCTGCGGCGGCAAGTCGATAAACTGCTCGCGCAAATCGATCGACGTCGTTCCAGGTCGAACGTTCGTCCAGTAAACGGCGCGCGGCGATTCAAAAAACGGCACGATAATATTAAGACCGCTCGCCGCGACGCGATGAAAGCGCCCGAGCCGCTCGATCAGAAGCACGCTCGATTGCGGAACGATCTTGATCGTTTTGGCGGCGATGACGATCAAGGCAATTCCGAGAAACAATAAAAAAACAAAACCCAAACTGAACAGCTCCATGCTCGTCCTCCTATGTGGCGTGGGATAAATATAACCTATTTTTACAAAAGCCTGAAATTTTTATTTTCCGTCTAAATTTCTTCAACTTTATAAAAGAAAATATTTACTTTGAAAATCTTTAAATACGTTTCCGAAAATTTTCCGGCGTTAAAGGGTGAAGCAGGCAAACGCTGGAAAACAAAGCGTTACTAAAATTAATAACGCAGCCGGAAAGCTTTTATTACTTTACTTAATAAACTTATAAAATACATACAGTTCTTTCAAAACAAAACCGGAGCCGCGAAAAGGCATTGGTTTTTAATTGATACGCAGCATTAGGCGTGCGGTTTTTATTACCGAATCTTTTCGCGGCTTCGGTTTCGTTTTATTTTGGAGTCGGGAATTTTTTTGAAAATATTTCAATCCGAAAACTTTTCAGCGTATAATTGTTCAAATTATGACGGTTACACTTTCCGATATACGAGAGGCGCGAGAAATCTTAAAAGATATTATTATTCCGACGCCGATTTTAGCCGACGCAAAAGTTTCCAGAGATCTCGGCGCAAACGTCTTTTTAAAGGCGGAATGTCTGCAAAAAAGCGGTTCGTTTAAAATTCGCGGCGCGTACAACAAGATTCACAGGCTCGGCGACGAGGAAAAAAGCCGCGGCGTGATTGCGGCTTCCGCCGGAAACCACGCGCAGGGCGTAGCGCTCGCGGCTCGTCTGCATAATATCAAATCGACAATCGTTCTGCCGGAATTTGCGCCGCTCACAAAAATCACGGCGACAAAAAACTTCGGCGCGGAAGTGGTTTTGCACGGCGCGACGTTTGACGAAGCTTTTCAGCACTCGAAACAATTGCAGTCTCAGCACGGTTATACATACGTTCACGCTTTCGACGATGAACAAGTTATCGCCGGGCAAGGAACGATCGGGCTCGAAATCGCCGAAACGCTGCCTGACGCGACCGTCGTTGTCGTGCCTATCGGCGGCGGCGGAATCATTTCCGGCATCGCCATCGCAATCAAAAATCTTTTACCGAATGCCCGCATTATCGGCGTTCAGGCTGAAGTCGCCGCTCCGGTCAACCGCTCTCTGCTGGCTGGCAAGCCGACCGGCGTCGAAATGGGACAAACCATCGCCGACGGCATCGCCGTCAAGCATCCGGGCGAGCTCACTTTGCCGATTATCAAAGAGTTTGTAGATGAAGTAGTCGAAGTTTCCGAGGATGAAATAGCGCGCGGCATTTTTTCGTGCGTGCAAAATAATCGCCTTGTCGTCGAAGGCGCGGGCGCCGCCGGGCTTGCCGCCCTTTTAGCGAGAAAAGTAAAATTGAATCCGGACGACACGGTTTGCGCTGTTTTATGCGGCGGCAATATCGACCCGAATCTGCTGGCGCGCGTTCTCGAACAGGTTTTAGTCCGCGAAGGTCGCTATATGATGCTCAAGCTGCTCGTGCTCGACCGCCCCGGAATGCTCGCCAACCTGCTCAACCACGTCGCCGAAACGCGCGCCAACGTCATCGAAGTTTACCACCGCCGCGCGATGTGGCTCGCTCCTTTGGGCAAAACCGGCATCGAAATGCTGCTCGAAGTGCGAGACGAGAAACACGGACGCGAAGTAACGCGCCATCTGGAAACCTGCGGCTACCACGTCGAACGCGAAGGCGTCGGCGATTGGGAGGAGTGAAATCAATAATGAATTACTGCATTGCTTCAAAAGAAATGACGTGAAACGGAATATTCGATTCGTTATGTGTCAAACGGAAATAAAGCTTTTTGTTATATAGCAGACCGAGGAATCATTGTCGTAATTTTATTATTGAGTTAATCAAAAAGCGAGATGTTAGGCTTTTAATCATCGGTTTGACCGGAAGATCGAGAGTGCTGTGGATTTTTCCGCGGCGACGTTTTATCTTTCGGCAGGCTGACAAACAAGGCGGGAGAACATTAACAAAGGGAAGGAATAAATATGCTTGCAATGAATTATCGCGGACCTCGGAGGGTTCGCATTGATCATAAACCGGACCCGGAGATATTGCATCCTGAGGATGCTGTCGTCCGGGTTACGCGTTCTTGTATATGCGGTTCTGATCTGCATTTGTACAACGGGTCGGTTCCGGACACGCGCGTCGGAATGACGTTCGGACACGAAGTGTGCGGCATCGTCGAGGAAGTCGGACAAGACGTTGAGAAGCTGAAAGTCGGCGACCACGTCCTGGTGCCGTTCAATATCGCTTGCGGAAGATGCGTTTTCTGCCAGCAGGAGCTTTACGGCAACTGTCACGAATCCAATTCTCAGGCTACGGCGGTCGGCGGAATTTACGGTTATTCGCATACCGCGGGCGGCTATGACGGCGGACAGGCGGAATATGTCCGCGTTCCGTATGCCAACGTTGGTCCGACAATCATTCCCGAAGGAATGCACCCGGACGACGCGGTGATGCTGACGGACGTGGTGCCGACAGGGTATCAGGCGGCTGAAATGGGCGGCATTCAGCCGGGCGACACGGTCGTAGTGTTCGGAGCCGGACCGGTCGGAATAATGGCGGCGAGATGCGCGTGGCTTTTCGGCGCTGGACGCGTCATCGTGATTGATCACGTCGAATATCGTCTTGAATTCGTCAAAAATTATGCGCCGGCTGAAGTTTACAACTATAAAGAGCTTGACGACGTCGTGGTTTTCCTGAAGCAAACAACTGACTGGATGGGAGCGGACGTGGTTATAGATGCCGTCGGGGCGGAAGCGACCGGCAGGGCGATGCAGACGCTTCTCGGCAAGAAACTGCATATGGTAGGCGGCGCGGCGACGGCTCTGCACTGGGCGATCAACTCTGTCAAAAAAGGCGGAATCGTTTCAATCGTCGGCGTGTACGGTCCGATCGATACGCTCGTTCCGATCGGAAACGTCGTGAACAAAGGTTTGACGATTAGGGGAAATCAGGCGTCGGTAAAGCGTCTGCTTCCGCGATTGATCGAGCACGTTCAGAACGGCGTTCTCGATCCGAAAGCCTTAATCACGCATCGAATTCCGCTCGAAGAAGTGTCGGAGGCGTACAAAATGTTTTCAGCCAAGCTCGATAACTGCATCAAGCCTGTGCTGATTCCGCCGTCAGCCCGGGTTTAGACAAGGAGGAATATGAAAGACGAAGCTAAAGATATTGATAATAAAGTTAGAGATTTGGAAAATAGCGTTATAAATCCGTCGCAGGTCAAAGGCTGGGGCATTGACGCCGATCCGAAAAACGATCCGACCTACCCGATGAAAAAACGCAACAACGGCGAACACGCCGGTTACAGTTGGGAACGCCCGCCGCAGCAGCCGATCGACATCGAGGTTTTGCACTCGAACGAGCGCCCGAACGTCTCGGCGACATTCGGTACTTCGGTTCCGCCGTCGGGCTTGAGCGGCGTGATCCGGCGCGAAGCCTTCAATTTCAGCGAAAACAGTTACGGGCACTGGCTGCCGCTGATGCTGGCTGACCGTATAAATATGGTCGAAGGGATTGTGTCTGATCTCGCGCGCGGGCACGTTCCGAACATTTTCGGGGAAATGGGCTGGAAAGCGGATTGGAAACACGACAGGGCGAATTTAGTAACGAAAGTCGTCATCGGAGCCGCGCTCGGCACAGCTGTTTTTGCGCTTCTTCGCAACAGAAGAAAAAGTCGCCGGACGGAAAACTATTTTTAAGCTGAGCGAAGTTATTTGATCCGGTGAAAGCTTTTTTTGACGCTTTGGCGGTAAATTGCCGACAGGCGAATACGAAAAAAGGCGAATCAGTTGATGTAAATATCGTTGATTCGCCTTTTTTATGTTTGTAAATCGGCTGGAAATCAAAACTCATAAAGAATAGTTCCGCTTACCTTTATATGTTTTCCGTTTAATTCCAAAGGCTCGAAAACGGTTTTCATAGCGGCTTTTACTGCCAAACTTTTAGCCGACGAATGTCCGAAAAATGTCTGGGCGAAAACAACTCTACCGGTTTCATCAAAAATTACTCTAACGGGAATTATTCCCAATCTTCGACCGAGATTTGGGGATGAAGGCATTTCCAGATGTTTGGCTTTACCGTTTAAAGTGCTTTTGGTCGTTTGATTTTTTAGATTTGTAAAATCCTGAACCGAATTGTCCGTTTTATTCTGTGAATTTTCTTCGTGCTGTTTTGTCGCGATAAAAGCTTCGATTGACGGTAATCCTTTTGAATTTCGGACTTCCCGCTCAACTTTTATTGTGTTTCCGTCTGATGACAGCTCAAAAGATTCTTCGATTTTTACTGTAATATTTTCGTTGTTTATGTTGACGATTTGCTGAGAGTTCAGATTGAGTTTGCCTTTGCCCGTCAGTTCGGCTTTGAGTTTAACAGGCGATTTACCATTGGCTCCGCTATCGTTTTTCGCAGTTTCATTACCGAAAGGATAGCTGTATGTTCCTTCCGAGCCGCGTTGAATTTTAATTTCCGACGCGGTTTGCGAAATAATCATCGTGATTGTTTCCGTCCGAAGCTTATCGTCGGGCAGAGAAATGATTTTATTGTATGTCCAGGCGCCGGAAAAATCTGTTTTTACCTGAGCCGCGGCACTAGCCGAAAATAAAAAAAACAATCCGAAAAAGAGTGTAAATTTTTTCACAAAAACCTCTCCCGAGAAAATAAATATAACTTTAACCCGTTTTTTGGATTTTAAGTTAACTTATACCGTATTGAATACAAAGCGAAATTTGTAATCTGCCGGTGCCTTTATCTTCTCACCAAATCTTCCGTGTAAAGCTCGCGGTAAACGCGGTAATTGTTCATTACTTTGAAAACGTAGTTTTTCGATTCGGCGAAACCGACTTCGGATGCGAAAACGCCGGGTTCTTTCGGGCGGCTGCGCTCTAACCAGCGGGCGGCGTTGTCTTCGCCGCCGTTGTATGAAGCGGCGATGGCTTCGTACATTCCGCCGAACTCGTCTTTTAGTTCGGCGATGTAAACGCTGCCGATGGCGATATTGACCGAAGGCTGGTAAAGATCGTCAGCCTGAAAGTTGTTGTAACCGGCTTTCTTGTTGTATTTAACGGCGGTGTCGTAGACGAGCTGGAGAAGTCCGCGAGCGGCTGCCGGCGATTTGGCGTTTGCGCGAAAGCTCGATTCCTGTTTCATAATCGCCAGAACGAATCGCGGGTCGATGCCTCTGGATTTAGCCGAACGGATAAGCTCCGCGCGAAACAAAACCGGGTAATCGCGCGTCATACTCGTTGAGACTTTACCTGTTTTCTGCAATTGTCCGCCCGAATTTAATTTTGAAAGCTTTTCCGCCGCAAGCCCGCTGTAATAAGAAGACAGGCTGTCAGGAATCGAAGAATAAACGCTGATCGCTTCGGCTTTGCGGTTGGATTTTTCGAGCGCCAAGCCTTTCAAGAATTTAACTTCGTCGGTGCTCGTCATCGAATTGGCGAAATTCCGGCGGTTTAATAAAACGTCGGCGGCGCGAACGGCTTCGGCGTAGTTCTGGCGGTAAAGCTCCATTCTGAGCCGCGCGTGCAGGGCGTTTGTTTCGGTCGGCATTCCTGAAAATCTTTGCCTTGCTTTTTCGACCCATCGGTTCGCTTCATCGTATTTGCGCGTTTCGCGAAGAGATTCGATTAAATTTAAGTATGAAGTCTCGACGCGCTCGCCCGTCGGAAACATCACGATATATTGCTCGTAAGTTCGCGCCGCTTCCGCGTGCTTGTTCATTCGCACGTAGCTTGCGCCCTTAAAAGCCAAACCTTCGCGCCCGTCTTTTGTGCCGGGAAAATCTTTCGTTAAACGGTCAAACCAGAAAACCGCCTTTTCATATTCGCGCTCCCACATATACGAACGGGCGATGCCGAAAAGCGTTTTCGGCATGACAGACGCGTTGGTCGGGTAAACGTCCAGAATTTTCTGCCAATGCTCGCGAGCCTGCGGAAACTGGCGATTTGTCGAATAAACATCGGCGCGCAAAGCGTGTTCCGCAGCTGATAAAGTCGAAAGATTGCCGCGCGCGTCGCGGCTCGTTTTGTCCTGCTCGATAATTCGGCGGAGTGCGGCGTCCGAATGCACCTGCGCGTTTGAAACAAACGAGAAACTGCAAATTAAGACGAATATTAAAGCGATGGAATTAATGGTTTTTTTCATATTTCTGAAACGTGCGGGAAAGAAGCGCGAAAGTAGTTTACCGCATTTTTAGACGATGGAAAAAACCGGCAGGTTGCATTTACAAAAACCGAAGCAACCCTATCGCCCGCGCATAAAACGTTTGCGCTTTTAATAAATTGATTTTTTATCCGTAATAAACGAAACTAACTAAAATGACCGACATTGGGCAAATTCCTGAGCTTTACCGCGCCAATCGTTACAAATTGTACATATCGAAAAAGGGAGAACAACAAAAAAGTGTACCTGCGAAAAATATCTGCGTTTATCTTAATTTTAATGAGCGTCTGCTTTGCTTTCGGACAATCGAAATCGAAGCCGAGCGATAAATTCAAACAACTCGAAGAAAATCTGCCGACACCGAACGAATACAGAACCGCTTCGGGCGCGCCCGGACATCGATACTGGCAGCAGCGCGCCGATTACGTTATCGACGTTGAGCTCGACGACGCAAACCAGCGCATTATCGGTAAAGAAACGATTACTTATAAAAATCTTTCGCCCGATACTTTGAATTACGTTTGGGTACAAATCGACCAGAATATTTTTGCTAAAGATTCTTTAGAACAAAAGACCGAGACGGCTCCGAATTTTACGGGCGCGAACGGCGTGCCGATTTCGGCTGTCGAACAGCTCGCCGCCAGAACTTATGAAGGCAGAGTAAATATCACGGCGGTCAGAGACGCGCGCGGAAACGCTCTGAAGAATACGCTTAACGAGACGATGATGCGCGTCGATCTGCCGACGCCGCTCGCGCCGAACGGTACGTTTGTTTTCTCGATTGATTGGAACTACAACATCAACAACCAGCGAGTTTTCGGCGGGCGAACCGGGTATGAATATTTTCCGCGCGACGGGAATTATATTTACGAGATCGCGCAATGGTTTCCGCGCATGGCGGCTTACACCGATTACCAGGGCTGGCAGCACACGCAGTATCTCGGTTCGGGCGAGTTTACGCTTGAATTCGGCGATTACACGGTCAGAATTACGGCGCCGAACGATCACGTCGTTACCGCGACGGGCGTTTTGCAAAATCCGCGTGAAGTCTTAAAAGCCGAATGGGTTCAGCGCTTGCGCCAAGCCGAAACCGCAAAAGAACCGCTCAAGATCATCACCAACGAAGAAGCGAAAGCAAACGAAACGAGCAAGCCGACCGGCAAAAAAACGTGGGTTTTCAAAGCCGATAACGTGCGCGATTTCGCTTTCGCATCGTCGAGAAAATTTATATGGGACGCGCAGGGACACAACGTCGGCGGCAACAAGGTGATGGCGATGTCGTTTTACCCGAACGAAGGAAATCCGCTCTGGGAAAAATACTCGACGCACGCGATTATCCACACTTTGAACGTTTATTCGCGCTACACTTTTACATACCCGTATCCGGTGGCAATCAGCGTTAACGGTCCGGTCGGCGGAATGGAATACCCGATGATTTGCTTTAACGGTCCGCGCCCGCGCCCCGACGGAACTTATTCGGCGCAGACGAAATACGGTTTGATTTCCGTAATTATTCACGAGGTCGGACATAATTATTTCCCGATGATCGTCAATTCCGACGAGCGCGACTGGACCTGGATGGACGAGGGCTTGAACACGTTTGTGCAGTTTTTAGCCGAAGCCGAATGGGAACGCAATTATCCTTCGAGGCGCGGCGAACCGCAGAGAATCACCGATTATATGGTTTCGGAAAATCAAGTGCCGATCATGACGCAGTCCGATTCGCTTCTGCAATTCGGCGCAAACGCATACGCAAAACCGGCGACGGCTTTGAACATTCTGCGCGAAACCGTTCTCGGCAGAGATTTGTTCGATTTCGCTTTCAAAACTTACGCTCAGCGCTGGAAATTCAAGCGCCCCGAACCGGCTGACTTTTTCAGAACGATGGAAGACGCTTCGGGAACCGATCTGGATTGGTTCTGGCGCGGCTGGTTTTATTCGACCGACCACGTCGATATTTCGATCGAAAACGTGCGTCTTTACCAGATAAACACGCAAAATCCCGAAACCGAGAAAGAACTTTCGCGCCGCCGGCAAAACGAACAGCCGCGCACGCTTTCGCAGCAGCGCAACGAAAATTTGCCGAAAAGAATCGATCAATATCCTTCGCTTCGCGATTATTACAATGATTTCGACCAGTTTAAGGTGACTGACCAGGAACGAAGCGAATATCAAAAGTTTCTGAGCGGTTTGACCGACGCCGAAAGACAGCTTGTCGCGGGCAACAATAATTTTTACGTCGTTGAATTGAAAAACGTCGGCGGGCTGGTAATGCCGCTTATTTTCAAAGTCGAATACGTTGACGGAACAAGCGAGGAAATTCGCGTTCCGGCGGAAATCTGGCGTTATAACAACACGGACGTGTCGAAATTGATCGTGGCGAAAAAGGAAATAAAAGCCGTCGTTTTAGATCCGAATCTGGAAACAGCCGATGCCGATCTGAACAACAATTTCTTTCCGCGCCGCGCTGTTCCGAGCCGCTTCCAGGTCTTTAAACAGGGACAGGGAAGATAAATCGAAAAGGTTTAGGTGATGAAGAAAAGGCAAAAGGTGAAAGATTTTGCCTTTTTTACTGAGTTATTAAACTGAATTATTGAAGAATTATTAAAAAGAGAAAAGATATGAAAAGAAGTTTTACAATCGTGATTTTCTCGTTTCTTTTAGCCGTTAATTTATTCGCGTTTCCGGCGCACACGTTTCATACGAGCCTGACGCGAATCGATTACAACGCTAAAGATAAGCTTGCCGAAATTTCAATTCAGCTTTTCACGCACGATCTCGTTCCGGCTCTGGAGCGCTTCGCTAAAAAAAGCATCGATCTGGAAAAAACGCCGGATATCGATAAATTGATTTTGCAGTACCTGGAAGCGAATTTGATCTTAAAAGACGCAAAAGGCGCCGCGAAAAAACTCGTCTGGGTCGGCAAGGAACAAAAAATAGATATTATTTACGTTTACGTAGAAATCCCGCTTGAAAAAGATTTCGAAGGATACACGCTGCAAAACACCGTGTTTTTCGAAACATTCAAAAAACAGGCGAATCTCGTCGTGGCGCGTTACAACGAAAAGAAAGTCGATCTTCTATATAAAGTCGGCGATATTGAAAAATTGATTTCACCGGAAGCAAAAAACTGAAAAATAGGACAGAAAAGGTATCCTAAGAAACCTTTTCTGTCCTATCGCTGGGGTTGTTTATTGAGGAGTTGAGGGATAAGGATGTTAAAAAGGCAGCCACCTTTCAACTAACCGACGACAAAAAAAGATGGCTGCAAACGAACCATTCTCACGGTTCACTTTATAATGAAAAAAAACAGGAAAATCTTTCACACTTTTTTCGATTTTGAATAAAATAATTTATTTGTTTTTAAAAAACTGCAAAAACGCAGGAAAATTAGTCCTGAAATCGCTTTTTTAGAAAGGGAAATGAAGCGTTTGCTTGCAGATTGCTGCCGGTAAAATGATAAAAGAATTATTTTCTCACGCAAGAAACAAATTACTTTAAAAATAATAAGTTTTTTTCTCATTTTACTTGCGCTCTTGAAAAACCTGTAAAACCGAGCCGGTTTTCAAAGCCTTTTTAGTTTTTCCGAGAATTACGTGTTAAAATTTCGGTTTATTTTTTGAACGAAACAGGAGTTACCCCGATGAAATTAGCAATGAACGGCGCAACGACAATGCGCGCCGATTTAGCGACGGATATTGACGCGGCGGGTCGCGCCGGATTCGATTACGTCGAAATCTGGGCTGCAAAATTGCGAGAATTTTTGAAAACGAATTCGACCGGGCAGTTAAAACAGTTAATAGAAAAGAATAATTTAGAGCCTTATTCGATCAATTCGATCGAGCATATTACGTTTCGCAGCGCGGAAGATTACGAGCGAATAAAAGCGGAAACCGAGGAATTATCCAGAGTCGCCGCGGAAATCGGCTGCCCGTATGTCGTCGTTGTTCCGGGAAAATTGCCCGAAAACGCTTCGAAAGCGGAAATCATTGACGAATCGGTTCGCGTCTTGAGCGAACTTTCGGACATTGCCGGTAAATATCGTGTGAGCCTCGCTTTCGAATTTCTCGGACAAATAGATTGCTCCGTGCAGACGCTCGATCTTTGCAAAGAAATCGTCGAAAAAGTAAACCGCGAAAACATCGGTCTCGTGATTGATACTTTTCACTTTTACGCGGGGAATTCGACGTTCGAAGCCATAGAAACGCTCGACCCGAAGAAGTTGTTTATCTTTCACATTAATGACGCGGAAAACCTTCCGAAAGAAGAATTAACCGACGCGCACAGGCTTTATCCGGGAACGGGAATACTGCCGATCCGCGAAATCAAGGAAAGATTCGACCGGATCGGTTACGACCGGATGGTTTCGATCGAGATTTTCCGTCCCGAATATTGGAATGAAGACCCGTATGAAGTGGCGCGCAAAGCGAGAGAGGCGACCGAAAAAGTTTTAGGTCTAACGCCGAAAAATATTACGGCTTAAAAAAAATAAACCGCATAGAAACAATAAATCGCATAAAAAAAACACATAGAAAAAAATGAAAATTACTATGTGTTTTATTATGCGATTAAAAAAATATGGACAAAGTAAAAATCGGAATTATCGGAACGGGATATATCGGCAATGTTCACGCGCGGATTTATTCGCGCGACGAACGGGCGCAAGTCTCCGCGCTTTACGACATAAAAACGGAAAAGGCGGAACAGGCGGCGCGCACGGTCGGCGGAAAAGTTTGCCGCTCGCGCGAAGAGCTTTTTGAAAACTGCGACGCGGTTTTAGTAACGACGCCGAACAAAACTCATACGGAAATCGCCGCCGAAGCCGTCGAGCGCGGAAAACACGTTTTTTGCGAAAAGCCTTTCTCGATAGGTTTGGAAGACGCGGGCAAACTGCTCGAGGTTTCGCAAAAAGGAAGCGGCGTTTTTCAGGTCGGGCATAATCGCCGTTTCGCGCCGGTTTACGCGAAATTAAAAGAACTGCTCGGCGAAGACAAAGCGCATTCGGCTCATATAAAAATGAATCGCGGCGAATTGAAAAACCCTGTCTGGACCGGCGACACAAACGTAACGGGCGGCTTTTTATACGAAACGACGATCCATCTTTTCGATATGCTGCGTTTTCAGTTCGGCGAAATCGAAGAGCTCGTCGCCTACGGTTCGCAGCACGAATACCCGGAAATCGACGAGTTTTCGATTATTTTCAAATTCAAAAGCGGGTTTCACTGCACGTTCGCTTCGTCTTCGGACGCGAGCTGGCATTTTCCGTTCGAGCGAATCGAGGTTTTCGCGCATCACCGAACGATTATGACCGAGGAAATGGAGCGCCTGATAGATTCGCGCGGAATGGACGCCAATTTTGAAACGCTTTCGTGGGCGATGACCGAAAAAGAAGAGCGCTGGGGATATGTTCAGGAAGACCGGGCGTTTCTCGACGCGATCTTAACGGGCACGAAACCTCCCGTAACCGCGCTCGACGGTTATAAATCAATCGAACTCGTCGAATCGGTTTACCGCGCGATTCGCACGGGCGAGCCGATCAGGTTTGAGTAAAAAAGTCCCGCTTTACCCGGAATTTTTCGAACAAGAGAACCTTTCTTTGTTATGATTCGTAGAATCTAGCGTGAAAGCTCTCAAAAGGGAACGGAGAAAACGATGATTCAATGTCAAAACTGCGGTCAGGTGAATTCAGCCGAAAGTAATTTTTGCCGCTCATGCGGAATCAGATTTACAAATCAGCCGAATCCGAATAAAAAAGATTACGAATATTCGCCGCCCGGTCCTTATTCCTGGAAAACCGACGAGTTTCAGGCAACAAAGCCGAATGCGCAAAAGACCGAGCAGAAAACTCGCGTCAAGCCGCTTGTAAATCAACAGGTGCCGCCGGTTAATGCGAATTACCAGCAGCCTTTAGTGCAGCAGCCGCAGCAGCCCGGATATTTAAATGCGAATTACCGCTGCCCGCGCTGCGGCACTCATTATTTGCCGATAGTCGAGCGAAGAATTTCGACCGCCGGATGGATTGTCTTTTCGTTACTATTGATTTTTACTTTTATCTTTTTCTGGATAGGCTTTTTAATGAAAGAAGAAGTCAGGATCTGTCCGGTTTGCCGCGCGAAAATCGGTTAAAACATTCAACTTCGCATTTAATTGTTGGAATAAAAACTAACCAAACTCACTTTTTAACGAAAATAATAACCTTTCGGATGTTCGATGGTCACTTCGGGATTTGTGCTGGAAACCTGAATTTTATAGTAGCCTTTTTTCGGATGAGTCGAAAGATAAGTCAAAACGAACTGGCGATTGAGCAGCAAATTTAAATCTCTGAAAAAAGGTTCAAAACTAATCGGCGCGATCGAGCCTTGAAAAAAAGCGCGCCCGCCGGTTTCCTTGGAAATCTTTTCCAAAGAACTCTGCCCGCTTAAAATCAGGCGGGAATTACCGTTTTCGGTCAGCGTCGTCGGCGAGTAAAAAGAATAAACCGCGACGCTTCGTCTTTGCGCCTTCAAAATAGCGTTATCCAGATCGATGCTTTGATTTAGGCTGGAAAAATCAAGACCGTTTGAAGTGTCCAAGCCATCGGAAATCAATAAAATCGCGCGTCTTCCGGTCGGCAGCGCGTCGAATCTATTTAAAACGTCTTCGATACCTTCATACGGGCTTCGCGGCGCGATCGACGCGCTGCCGACGGCAATTCGAAGCGAATCGGCGGCTTTTTCCAGATCGTCTGTAAATCTTTGCCGAACC
The DNA here is from genome assembly GCA_025463125.1 of Acidobacteriota bacterium. GTDB lineage: Bacteria > Acidobacteriota > Blastocatellia > Pyrinomonadales > Pyrinomonadaceae > SXVE01. The sequence continues at coordinate 21,061 of JAOAPX010000159.1, forward strand.
TGCGTTGAACCGCCGCGCAGATACGCGACCATCACGCGCGAGCCGCGCGGCAATTTGCGGATGAAATTGGAAATATCCCGTAATTGCAGGTTAAAATTTGACGTTAAATCATCCTGAACCAAAATCGCCAGAGCTAAAGGCGCGTTCGTCAGGCTGCGAATAGACAAAATCGTTTGTTCGTCGTTATTTTCTTTGACGGATAAGCGGTCGGCTTGCACGAATTCTTCGGTTTGCATGCCTTTTAATTCCTGCTTTGTGAGAATCGAAATCGGAATCGTAACGGTGCGAACTTTTTGTGATTGATTTGGTCTGGTTTGCGCTGAAGTCGAACCGAAAAGAAACAGTAAAAGCGGAAAGATCGCCGAAAAAACGAAAAGTTTGTTTTTAAACATAAAGACCTGCCAAAAATTTAAGCCGAAACTGCATTTTTGATAATAATGGATTTTTCCGCACAATAAAATTATTGATGCGGAAAGTTTGAATAAAGTTTCCAGTGCTTGTAAATTAAAACTGTCAAATGAATGAATTAGAACGAAGATACGACGTCACCAAAAAAGATTTGGCGAAAGGCAGAAGAATGAAAATCGGCGCTTGGTCTGCGCCTGTTTTGCTTTCGGTCGTTCCGTTTCTAATTTTATTTATTTCATTTCTAGCATTCGAATCAATTCCGCTTTTCTTTTTCTCGATAATTTTCGGAGTTTTAGGTTTGCTGCTCGGCTTAGTGATTTCCGGCGTTTTAGCTTACAGATACTCGAATTGGACGAAAGCGATGCGCGAACGCATCGCCGCCGACGGCATCAGGGCTGAAGAAATCGGCTGGTTTATAAAGGAATTGAAGCCCGCCGAAAGACTTGCCTTGAAAGAAATTGAATCCGGTAACTTGTTGCTCGCCGACGCTTATCGCGAAACTCTCGCATCGCGCCTGACGGCGACGCGCATCGTAAAATCTTCAAGACAGGAATTGCAGCTGGCGAAACGGCGGCAAAATAAATTGAAATATCTGAAAAGCGAAAACTCGAAAGCTTTTCAGGCTGAGACCGTGCGCGATATAGAAAAAATTTCTTCGATAAATAAAGAAGCCGAGCAGATGCTGCACGAAGCCGAAACGCGTCTGCAAATGATCGAAGCCGCTTCGAGACGCGGAACGAATCTTGCCGATTCGGAACTCGCGCTGAAAAAACTATCGGCGCGCACCCAGGAACTTCCGCTCGCGCTCGAAGAAGCGAAACGGCACGACGAAATCAGGCGCGAGCTTGAGAAAGAGTTGGACAAAGAAACATAACCGCAAAAAAAACAAAAGCCGCAAAAGGAAAAGTAGATAGAGGTAAACGCACAGACACGGATTCTTTTTCGAATAAATAACAATTTATCTTATTATCCCCGTTTGTCCGCAGCAATTTGTGAATATGAATTTCCTTTGTTTTTGGCTTTTTTTGTTGGCGGTCAATCGTTAATTTCCAATCGCAAACGCTCTATCTTTCGTGCTTTTCCGGTCGTCTCGTCGATGTCCAGAACAATTGCGCAAATCCAGACGTTTCCTTTCGCGTGACCGGCGCGCGGAGCGGGAAATTTCGTAAATCTTTCTAAAACATCTGCTTTTTCCATCCCGATCACGCCCGCGTAACTTCCGGTCATTCCGACATCGGTAATATAAGCCGTTCCCTTATCTAAAATTCGTTCGTCGGCAGTTTGCACATGCGTGTGTGAACCGTAAACGGCGGAAACGCGCCCGTCGAGAAACCAGCCCATCGCGTATTTTTCCGAGGTCGCTTCGGCGTGCATATCGACAAGGCGAATTTTTACGTCATCCGGAATTTCTTTCAGACATTGTTCGGCGGAGCGAAACGGGTCATCGACGGGCGGCATAAAAACTCTTCCGAGAAAATTCATCAACGCTATTTTATGTCCTCGAACTTCGCCGACAAAAAGACCTTTTCCCGGTGTCGTCGGCGGGTAATTAGCCGGACGAACAAGCCTCGGATTATTTTCTATGTACGGGATTATTTCGCCTTTGTCGAAAATATGGTTGCCCGATGTCATCAAATCGATTCCGGCATTAAAGAAATCGTCGGCTATTGCCGGGGTAATGGAAAAACCGCCCGCGACGTTTTCGGCGTTTATCAGGGCGATATCAATCGAATAACGCTGGCGCAAGTTTTCAATGTTTTGTAAAACCGCAATTCTTCCGGGACGAGCGACGACATCGGCAATGACGAGAATATTCATAGATAAACTGAAAAGCCCCGGTCATCGGCAAAACCTTATTCTGCCTTGAAACCCGGGACTTATGCGAAGAAAATATTATTGGCGAAAGGGAACCGCACGAGCCGTTCAGACGCTTGAATTGAACCTATAATAAATAGGTGGGTGACTTTCTGCCCAAAATTTGAGCATCAAAGCCGCTTTCTATGGCAAATCTTTAACTTTGAAAGATTGCACCGAATGAGCGGCATCAGCCTCCCGTTCTTCAAGTGTTGGCTCAATTATTTGGTCGTCTGGAGACGAGCTCCGCAGAAATTTCTTCCGCCTGATAATTATTGTAGCACAAAGGAAAGCAATGCAAAATGAAAAACGGGCGACGAAAACTCAAATTTTAGAGCCTTTGTTTTCGTCGCCCGCAATCGTTTATTTTTTGTAAAAAATTATTGTTCGCGCTCTAATTCCTGCGGAACGACTTCTTTGTGTTTGAGCACGCGGTCAAGCAGCTCGGCGCATTCGGCGCTGCGCGAAGCGAGCTGCGCGTCGGTTTGTTCCTGCTGGTTTTTTAATTGATGGAATTCGTCGGCGATGTGCAAAGCCGCTAAAATAGCGACTTTTAATGAATCGACCGTCAAAGTGCCGGAAGAGATATCGCGCATTTTGCCGTCGACATATTCGGCAAGGCGCATAATGTATTCATTATCGCCGTCCGAGCGAATATTGTAAGTTTGATTGTAAATTTCCACCCGGATTGATTGTTCTGAAGATTCGGATTTATTTCTGCCGTTTATCATCGCTTGCGTTTACCTCCCGACCGCTTCAGCCACGTCGGAGTCAATAATCGTCATCGCATCGAGCATCGCTTCAACCTTTAATTGAATGGCGTCGCGTTCCGAAAGAAGCTCTTCGACTTTTTCTTCGAGACGCGTTTTTTCCGTTAAAAGATTGCCGACCTCGTGACGTAAAGATTTCATTTCACGTTCGAATTTTTCTTTTTCTTCGCGCATCTTTTTGGCAAATTCAATTGTGAGATAAATTTTGTCTTCAAGATGCGAGAATTTTTCCATTCCCGATAAGCCGTTCATTAATTTCTCCCGCGTAGCAGATTGTTGTACTTTCGCCTTCGATTATGTTTATTTTTATCAAAAACTTCAAGTAGTTTCTGAAATAATTGTTAAAATCGCTGCTTCGCGCCCGTATTATTTTCGAGGCTTTCGATGATTTGATTGTGAACCGAATCGACTTCTTCATCAATCAAAGTTCGCTCGTCGCTTCGATATTCGAGCCTGACAGTAATCGAGCGTTCATCAGCGGCGACGCCTTTTCCTTCGTAAACATCGACGAAATTAACGCTTCTGCAAAGTTCGATGTTTTGCTCATTAATCGCATCGCGAATTTCCGCAAAATTGACATTTCGTTTGACGAGCAGCGAAACGTCGCGCACGACGGAAGGATATTTCGGCAAAGGACGATACAAAACGACGGGTTGTTTTTCGGCTAAAACCGATTGCAGATCGAGCTCTGCGACGAAAACGGGCTGTTTGAATTTGTAGCCGGAAGCGAGTTCATCGCTTAGACGCCCTAAGTATCCGACTTTTTTCCCGTTGACTGAAACCGAAGCCGCCTGACCTTTGCGCAGATGTTTGACTTCCTCGGCGGAAAATTCGGCGGACGGAAAGCCGACGGCGTCGAGCGCCGCTTCAACCGCGCCTTTTAAATCGTAAAAATCCAGCTCGCGCGAAACCGCCGTTCGTTTGGCGGAAGTTTCGCCGCCGGTTACAGCGATTGAAAAAAGTTCTTTTTCGAGCGGAAGATTTTCATCGCCGTTTCGTGCGGCGAAAACCTTTCCGAGTTCGAACAGTTTCACGTCGCGCCGCTGGTGATTGATGTTTGTGCGAACGGCGTCGAGCAAACCGGAAAGCAGGCTCGGGCGCATACGAACCGCGCCTTCGATAATCGAATCCTGCAAGGTGACGAATTTTTCTTCAGCCGTTTCGTCGATCAAACCCGAAACCGTTTCAAAAGCGTCGTCAAATCGCGAATCGATGAAGCTATAAGAAATCGCTTCGTCGAAACCGAAATTCGCTAAAGTTTTTCGCAGTTCTTTTTTGCTCCGTTCGGTCGGCTGGTATTCGCCCGCGCCGACCGAAGCGGGAAGTTCTTCGCCGATTTTATCGTAGCCGACGATACGCGCCACTTCTTCGACCAAATCTTCTTCAATCGCCAAATCGTGCCGCCAACTCGGGGAAGTGAAAACTAGCGGAACTTCTCCATCTAATAATACTGTTTCGATACCCAAAGCAGATAAAATTCGTAGAATCTCAGCTTCTTCAACTTCCAATCCGGTTAAGCGTTTTACGGCGAACTGAATATCTTTCGATTCGATTTCGTTCGGCACGTATTTTTCAGCGTAAACGTCAACGAATTCGCCCGCTTCGCCGCCCGCAAGCTCGCAAATCAGTTCGGTCGCGCGATTCGATGCGCGAATCAAATTTTCGATGTCAACGCCGCGTTCGAAACGATGACTCGCTTCGGTCGAAAGCTTTAGTTTGCGCGAAGTTCGGCGAATATTTTCGCGTTTGAAATAAGCGACTTCAAGCAGCACGTCAATCGTTTCGTCGGTAATTCCCGAATCGAAACCGCCCATTACGCCCGCCACCGCAACCGGATTTTCAGCGTCGCAAATCGCCAGCATAGTTTCATCGAGTTTGCGTTCGACCTCGTCTAAAGTTTTGATCGTCTCGCCCGGGCGCGCTCTGCGCACGACGATTCGATTGCCCTTTAACTTATTTAAATCAAACGAATGCATCGGCTGTCCGAGCTCGTGCATGACGAAATTCGTAATGTCTGCGACGTTATTGATCGAACGCTCGCCGACGGCTTCGAGCCTTTTGACAAGCCATTCGGGCGACGCGCCGATTTTTACGTTTCGGATAACTCGCGCCGTAAACCGCTGGCACAAATCAGCATCCTGAACCGTAACCAGATTCTGATTACCGCTTTCGGAATTAACATTTTCGTCATTCGTAATTCGCAGTTCGCAATTCGTAATTGCACTGACCTCGCGGCTTACGCCGAGATGCGAAAGTCAATCCGGTCGGTTCGACGTTAAATCAATGTCAAACACAAAATCATCTTCAAACTCGTGAATGCCTT
>JAOAPX010000198.1 GCA_025463125.1 Acidobacteriota bacterium
GCGGCGTCCGGCATTTCGCCGATTCCGGCGCTGTCTAAAATCATCAAAACTATTCGGTTGTATTTTGAGTTCATAAGTTAATTTTATGTAAAAAAGCGAAAATGTAAAAAAGTGAAAAAAATAAAAAGCTGTTTGATGAGATTCGATAAGCTTTTCACTTTTCGAGCTGTTCATTTTTAGTTTTTTAATTCGTCGGCGCCGTATAACCTTCGCGCGCGCGAATGAGCGCTCCGGCGGGCACGCCTTTTAATTCGATTTTGATTTTTCTGTAAGTGCCGTCGCGTTTTTCGTTTGAAGAATAATATCCGAGACTGTATTTTGTGCCGATCTCGTCGGCGACGCTCTTAAATGCATTTCGCGCTTCGCTTAAATCCGCAACCGGAAAAACCTTTCCGCCCGAAGCTTTCGCTAAATTCTCCATTTCCAGGTTCGCCAGTTCATACAGGCTTTTGCTGATCGCGAGCCGTTCGAAATCGCCGAGCTGACAAAAAGCGGAAACCTTTTCGATGTTCGCTTTACGTTCGAAACGGCGGTAATAACGCCGAATCTGCGCCTGCGAAAAACGAATCGCGCTCTCGCAATCGCCGAGCAGGTTTTCTTCAAAAAACTCGCGCGTATCGACTTGGATGAAATAACAAATGATTCCGGCTTTTTCGAGCTCTTCTTTCGCTTCGCTGAAATCGCTGATGCTGGTCGAATCAACGCCGTCGGTTAAAGCGACAAGAGCGCGCCTGCCGCGAAAATTGTCCGCCGGTTTTTTATCGAAAACCTTTTCGACCACCTGTAAAAGGCTGTCGTAATAAGGCGTTCCGTTGCTCGTCTGAATTTTTTCGACGGCGGCTGTTAATTGGCTGCGGTCGCCCGTCAAACCGCTTAACACTTCGGAAACGGCAACCGATTGCCGCTCGTTTCGTTCCGATTTATAAGCGATAATCGAAACTTTATCGCCGGGACGCAAAGACGCGATAAAATTGGCGGCTGAACGCTGAATCAAACTTAAATCCGCCCGCGTCGAACCCGAAGTATCGAGAAGAAGCGCGACTTCGAACGGTTCGTTCGTCGTCGAAAAGTCCGTCAATTCCTGTTTCCTGTTGTCTTCGTAAACGACGAAATTACTTTGCTTGAGATTAAGAAGAGGTTTGCCGCTTTTGTCCGTGACGACAATCGGAACATCGACGACCTGCGTATCAATCCGTAGAATTTCTTCGGCTTCGACTTTTTTATCCTGCGCCGAAATGTTGACGCAGAACAAAGGCATAAAAATCAGCAACAAAAAATACTTGTTGAATTGCATTGATAAAACCTCTCTATACTTTTATTAATTCGGTGTTTTCTATATCAAATTGTAACAGAAAACTGCTCTAGACAGAGAGAAAAATTTTTCTTACGGCAATGCTTTTTGATGCCGGTGTTTAACAAATTTCTGTTCACACGGCTTATATTTATGATATAGTGCACAAACCAATTATTAAATTGATAAAAATTAAATGCAGTTCGATTGGTTTCCCGCTTTTCTTCCAACGTCTGCAGCTAACCAAAATAATTCCAAATTCACCAGGAGGAGTAATGAATAAAAACATTGTTATAGGCATTTTGTCTATATTGGCACTTTTTACGGGCGCATTTTTTGTTAATCAAGTATCGGCGGAAAAAGCAGATGCCTCTCAAACACAGATTTCGACAACTATCGTTATCAGCCAGGTTTACGGCGGCGGCGGATCAAACAGCGCAGGTCCGACTTACAAAAACGATTATGTAGAACTTTTTAATATTTCGGGCGTGCCGCAATCGCTTAACGGTCTGGCTCTTCAATACGGCTCATCAGCCGGGCAGTTCGGAAGTTCCGCAACAAATATTTTTGCACTGCCTAACGTTACTCTCCAGCCCGGTCAACATTACCTTGTACAACTCGGTACGGTCGGCACAGCCGGCGCGGATTTTCCGGTTACGCCCGACGTCGTTACCACAAATCTAAATTTGTCGGCAGCCAGTGGCAAGGTCGCTCTGACAAATACGGCGACGGCTCTTGGCTGCGGAGCAACCGCGACACCATGCGCTTTACCGGATTCACGCATCATTGACCTGGTCGCATACGGCGAAGCAGGTAACGCTGAAGGCGGCGCTTCGGTTAATAACGGAACCGCGCTGACCAATACGCAGGGCGCCGTTCGCAAAGCTAACGGCTGTACCGATACAGATAACAACAACAATGACTTTACCGTTGTATCGAATCCTGTTCCGCGCAATCTGGCTTCGGCTGTGACGTTTTGCCTGGGCGGCAGCACGCCGACACCGACTCCGACGCCGGACGCGCCGGTTGATTTTAACGGCGACGGCAAAACCGATTACGCCGTTATCAGAAACGTCGGCGGAATCGGCGGCGCGCCCGCCAGTCAGCTGCGCTGGTTTTACAACACAAACGGAACCGGAGCGCCGACCGTCGCTTTCGATTGGGGATTGGCAACCGACATCCCGATTACAGAAGATTTTGACGGCGACGGGAAAGACGACATTGCCGTCTGGAGACCGGGCGCGCCGACAGTTGCCGCTTTTTATATCTTAAACAGCGCCACAAACACGGCTCGCGTCGAAGCTTTCGGACAAACCAATGACAATCCGACGATTGTCGGAGATTACAACGGCGACGGCAAAGCCGACTTAGCCGTTTACCGCGAAGGAGCTCAAAGCATATGGTTTTATCGCTCGACGCCGGGCGGACCGACCACATATGTTCCGTGGGGCGTTGTCGATGATTATCCGGCACCGGGCGATTACGACGGCGACGGCAGAAATGATTTTGCCGTTCAGCGTTTTAACGGAGACGGGCAAAAAGCCGTGTTCTGGACAAAACTCGCTACCGGAACGGTGCAGCCCGTGCAGCCGTTCGGACAACCTACCGATTTGATCGTTCCGGGCGATTATGACGGAGACGGAAAAACCGATATCGCGACAGCCAGATCATCAGGCGGCGCAATTCACTGGTACTGGAAACGAAGCACCGACGGGGTTTTGATCGGACCTGTTGTTTTCGGCGTTGCTGCTACCGATGAGCCTGTGCAAGGCGATTATGACGGAGACGGAAAAACCGATATCGCCG
>JAOAPX010000046.1 GCA_025463125.1 Acidobacteriota bacterium
GATTGAAAACAAAGGTGATGCGGATTCGTCCAGCCGCCGCGCTGCATGACCGCCGTGACGGTTTCGCAGATGTGACCGGAATATGGATCGCCTTGTTTGACGAGTTTCATCGGCGTTCCGTGCGCGGAAAATAAAATATCAACCTTGTCGCGGAGTTCGGCGGGAAATTTATCCAAGCCCTGATTGACGCGCTCGACGCAGGCATCGATATACGGCGGAAAGTCGTAATAATGTTCGACCAAAGTCCATTCGATTGTTTTATTGCCGCGGTTTTCAAGCTGTTTTTTCCATTCCTTGACGCTCGATTCGGTCGTCGCCATCGAATATTGCGGGTAAAGCGGCAGCAGGATTACTTTTGTGATGTTTTCGCGTTCGAGCTCGTCCAAAACTTCCTCGGTAAACGGGTGCCAGTAACGCATTGCGGCGTAAACTTTTGCGGGAAATTTCTCGTTTAGTTTTTCCTCCAAAAGGCGCGCCTGTCCGAGCGTGAAATCCTTGAGCGGAGATTTGCCGCCGATTTGTTTATACTGCTCCTGAATTTTCGGATGCCGCTTAGAGGAAATCAGTTTGGCGAGCCATTCGCGGAACAAAAAGCTGCCCGGAAAATTAATAATGTCCGGGTCAACAAACAAATTATAAAGAAACGGCTCGACCGCTTCGAGCGAATCGGGACCGCCGAGATTAAGTAAAACTACGCCGATTTTTTCTTGCATAAAACTATTTTAGCCGAGAACAAACACGAACGGAACACGAAAAAAGAGAAGAAATTGAAGCCGCGGATTAGCGCAGACGAACCCGGATAAAAAACAAAACGAATAAAAACAAACGTCAAAAAAACTTTCTTAAAATCCGCGTTTATCCGTGTAAATGTGCGGCTGAAATTCTTCCTAAACCGTTTTTGAGAAAACCGGTTTATTCACCTTTGTCATCTCCGCCAAATGTGCGTCGAAACACATCGCCACGTTGCGGATGATTAATTTGCCCGCGCCTTTTATGAAAATGCGTTCGCTGTTGTTTTCCAAAAGTTCATCGGCGATAAACGGGTCGAGCTTCGGCAGATCGGCGGCGAAGTAAGTTTCAAAATCGATGCCGAAACGCGTTTCTATCGAGCGTTTATCGATTTGCAGATGACACATTAGCTGCATAATCGTTTCTTTGCGAACGTGATCGTCGAAAGTCATGCGGTAACCGACATTTGTCGCCGCTTTGCCCGTTTCGACACGTTCGTAATAATCTTTTATGTTCTTTAAATTCTGCGCGTAAACGTCCTGAAACTGGCTGATCGCCGAGACGCCGAAGGCGTAAACGTCGGTTCCGGCGCGCGTCGAGTAGCCTTGAAAATTGCGGTACAAAGTGTTGTTTTTCTGCGCGATTGCCAGCTCGTCGGTCGGTTTTGCGAAATGATCTAAGCCGATATATTCATAGCCGCTGCCGACAAGCTGCTCAATCGTCTGTTTCAAAATTACGAGCCGATCGTCAGGCGAAGGCATCGTTTCGACTTTGAAAATATTCTGGTGTTTTTTTAGCCAGGGAACGTGCGCGTAATTGAAAACGGCGATGCGGTCGGGCGAAATATCTATCACGGTTTCGACCGTTTGGCGAAAAGATTCAAGCGTTTGATACGGCAAACCGTAGATCAGATCGAGATTTATGCTCTTGAATCCGAGCTCGCGCGCCCATTCAATCGTCTGCCGCGTGATGTCTTCGGGCTGGATGCGGTTGATCGTTTCCTGAACCTGCGGGTTAAAATCCTGCACGCCGAGACTCGTGCGGTTAAAGCCGACATCTCTAAAAGCTTTTATATGTTCAAATGTCAGCCCGCGCGGGTCGATCTCGACGCTTGCCTCGATATCCTCTGCAAAATCGAATTTACTTTTTATGTATTCGCCGACGTCTCTGATTTCGTCTGGCGTCAGGTACGAAGGCGTTCCGCCGCCCCAGTGCATCTGTGAAACTTTCCTGTTTTTTGAAATCAACGGAACAAGCGCGTCAATTTCCTTTTTCAGCCGCTCGTTGTATTCGTTAATTAATTTTCGGTCGCGCGAAACCATCATATTGCAGCCGCAAAAATAGCAGAGCGATTCGCAAAAAGGGAAGTGGAAATAAAGCGAAATATCCGAAGCGCTTTCGTCTCCGGCGTTGGTCGAAATTATTTCCTGCGTAAAATCGGCGGCTGTAAAATCAGTGGAAAAAAGCGGCGCGGTCGGATACGAAGTGTATCGCGGTCCCGGCTGATTGTATTTCTTGAGGATTTCAAGGTCTATTTCTGAAAAATTACTCATTTTTATTAAAACTTAAAACAAGTTCGGTTTATTGCTTAAAACATTTTCAGCCGCGAATTGACGCCGATAGCGCGGATTAAAACAATAAAAAGCAAAAAGGCAAAAAAACTAATAACGAAAAACTAAAACTTAAAGTAAGACTTTCTGCTTCTCAATACTAATTTTTCACTTGTCTGATTCGCGTTTTCAGCGCAAATCCGCGGCAAAAACTTACCCGAATCTTTTTACTGTTTGATGCTTAATTCCTTAACGCAGTCAACCAGATACTTTGTGTTCTCGACCGGCGTTTTCGGCAAAATTCCGTGTCCGAGATTGAAAACGTGACCGGCGCCTTCGCCGTAATTGCGTAAAACCCGTTCGGTTTCCGCTTTGATTTTTTCTTTCGGCGCAAACAAGACGGTCGGGTCGAGATTTCCCTGGAGCGCTTTCGCGCCGTCGATTTCTTCGCGCACTTTTCCGATATTACGCGTCCAGTCCAAGCCGAGCACGTCGCATTTCAATTCAGCCAGTTTGCCGAAATCGTTCGCTCCCTTCGCAAACACAATGACGGGCGCGCCGTTTGTTTCCAGGTTTTCGCAGATGTAACGAATGTATTGCAGCGAAAACTCTTCGAAATCGGTCGGCGATAAAATACTCGCCCACGTGTCGAAAATCTGCACGGCATCGCAGCCGGCGCCGATTTTAGCATTCAAATACTTAACGATCGAATCGGCTAAAATACGCAAAAGTTTATGCGCGGCTTCGGGTTCGTTATAAATAAAACTCTTAATGACGTCGAAGTTTTTCGAGCCTTTGCCTTCGACCATATACGTCGCGAGCGTCCAGGGCGAGCCGGAAAATCCGATCAGCGGCACGCGGTTATTTAATTTTTCCTTGGTCATTTTAACCGCCTGCAAAACGTAATCGAGATTGCTGACGATGTTTTCAGTTTCCAAATCATCAATTTGGCGGACGTCGCGAATCGGCTTGTCGAAAACCGGACCTTTCGATTCGATTACGTCGAGCTTCATACCCATCGCTTCGGGAATAACGAGAATGTCGGAAAACAAAATCGCGGCGTCCGTGCCGATAATGTCGATCGGCTGAACGGTCACTTCCGAAGCCAGTTCGGGCGTTTTGCACATCGTCAGAAAATCGTGTTTTTCGCGAATCGCGCGGTATTCAGGCAAATAACGCCCGGCTTGCCGCATAATCCAAACCGGTGTCCGTTCTGTTTTCTGCCGTTTGCAGGCTTTTATAAATAATGAATTCTCGCTCAAAATGTTTATTTCTACTTCTAAATTTTATTTTTCAAATATTCGATCAACTCGAATGCGTAATCATCCGCCGAAGCGTTTTTTGAGATAAAATCAACAGGTAAATTTTGCTTCTCGAAATAAGAAGCGGTCGTTTTACCGATAACGGCAATTTTTGTCCGTCTTAATGCTTTTACGCCGAATTGCTCGATAAAACTTTCGGCGCCGCTCGGGCTGAAAAAGCATGTGCAATTTATTTCATTCCGCGAAAGTTTATCAGCGATTTCACTCCGCCTGCCGTCGGCGATTGTAATATTTTTTGTTTGATAAACAATCGTTTCATCGACTTCAGCGGATTTTCTTAAAAAAGTCGGAATAACCTGCAAAGACCGGTCGCCGCGAATAAACAAAAAACGTTTGTTCTCAATCAATTCAGACGGGATGGTTTCGAGCAGCTCGATTATACGGTTATGAGATTTATCAAAAAACAAATTTAGTTTCTCGTTTCGCAGAATTTTATAGCTTTTTTCGCCTAAAATAAAAATCCGCCCCGAATAATTTATTTGTTTTTCAATTAACTTTCGGCGCAGAATATCGGCTGCCGCCGCGCTCGTTAAAAAAATCCCGTCGTAACCGTCTAAAACATTCAATAAGTTTTCAAATTCCGATAAATTATCAAGCGCAACCACTTCGATAGTCGGACAATTAATCGCTTCAAACCCGTTTTCCATCAAAATCCGGCTGAAATCATCGAATTCGCGAACGACCAGGACGGATGACATCAAACAACCTCGCTCGCCGCTTTTTGCGAAGACAAACGCGCTTCGTTTAACATTTCGGCAGCGCCGTTTTCTAAAAATCTTTGCGCCAGCCGCTTTCCGAGGTTTTCGGCTTCGCTTTTTTCGCCGCGAATCGAGTCGCGAATTACGCTTGCGCCGTCGCGGCTTCCGACAAAACCTTGCAGATGCAATTCTTCGCCGTCTAAAACCGCGTAACCGCCGATCGGAACCTGGCAGCCGCCTTCAAGCACACGTAAAAACGCGCGTTCAGCCGTAATACGGTTTTCCGCCGAATCGTCGTTGATCGCCGCGAGCATTTCGAGAATTTCCCGATCATTTTCGCGTGCTTCGATGCCCATTACGCCCTGACCGACGGCGGGAAGCAAAATCTCGGTTGGAATAACCTGCGAAATATGCGAATCGAGTTCGAGCCGGTGAACGCCTGCGTAAGCGAGAATCATTCCGTCGAGGTCGGAAGCGAGAAATTTTTCGATGCGCGTCGGCACGTTTCCGCGAATTTCGACGATCTGCAAATCCGGGCGAAAAGCCAGCAGCTGGCTGCGGCGGCGAAGGCTTCCGGTCGCGACTTTCGCGTTTTGCGGCAATTCTTCGATTGAAGAGAAATTTTTCGAAATCAACACATCGTTTGCCGTTTCGCGATAACTGACGGCGGCGATCTTCAAGCCTTCCGGTCGCGTCGTCGGTAAATCTTTCAAGCTGTGAACGGCTAAATCAATTTCCTTGCTCGCAAGCGCGGATTCGATCTGCCTTGTAAACAAACCTTTATCGCCGATTTTGGAAAGCGCTGTGTCGAGAATCGCGTCGCCCGTGGTTTTTATTATAAGCGTGGAAAATTCGGCATCGGGGAAACGGTTTTCAAGCTGGTTTTTTACGTATTCCGTTTGCCACAAAGCGAGCCGGCTGCCGCGCGAACCGATGATATATTTACGCTTCAATTTCAAACCTCTTTGATTCGGCATTTTTCATCGCGATCAGCTGATTTACCACTTGAACGTGACCGAGAAAATCTTCCGCGCCGTTTTTCATCGCCATTTTGTGAAGCTCGGAAACGTTTTTGAGCAGAAACTTTTTAACCTTTACGATTTCAGCCAGCGTCGAATCGTCGGGTTTAGCGCCCGCCCGCATCTGCGCCGGCAGAAGCGGAAGCGAATAATACCAAACGAGAAAATCGCTCATCTCGTTCATAATAATTTTTTTAACCAGCGGAATATCAGCCATTCGCTGCTGGTAATTTTTATCGACGATGGCGTGCAGATCATCGATGTTTTTTAAAGTGACGTTTCGGCATCCGGCGACATCGGACGCGATATCTCTCGGCATCGCGATATCGATCAGCAAAATTTTATTCGTCTGATGGGCAAAATCGGATTTATTGAGAATCGGTTCGCTCGAGCTTGTCGAGGTGATAACGATGTCCGCTTCGTTCAAACGCGATTTAAAATCGGTGAAATCGATGATCTCGCCGACAAAATTATTCGATTTTCGCAAATGCGCGAGCAGTTCTTCGGAATTAGCGCGCGTGCGGTTTGTAATTGTAATTTTGCCGACGCGTTTCTTTAAAAGACATTCAGCCGTCAGGCGAGCCGTTTCGCCGGCGCCGATTACCAGCACGTTTTTATTTGAAAGCGTATTGTGAATTTCGGAAGCAAGCTCGACCGCCGCCAAACTGATGGAAACAGCGCCTTTATGCAGAGAAGTTTCAGTGCGCGATTCTTTGCCGACCTTAAAAGCGCGCTGAAAAAGCTGGTTGATGATTTTGCCGGTTGAATAATTGTTCGAAGCGATCGAATAAGCCTGTCGAAGCTGACCGAGTATCTGCGTGTCGCCGACGATTTTTGAATCGATGCTTGTCGAAACCTTGAAAAGCTGCTGGCAGGCGGCGCACGAAACAAGCCCGAAAAAATGCTCGCGCTTAACGGTTTCGCCGGCATTTTTGAAGTTTATTAATAAATCTTTATAAAAATCCAGATCGACGTCCGTCCGCGTCGTTACGCCGTAAATTTCCGTACGGTTGCAGGTCGATAACACAACGCATTCGGTAAGCGTTTCTTTGAGCGCGGCGATCAGCGCCGGAATTTCCGATTCCTGAACGTAGATGTTTTCGCGCGCCGAGATAGAAGCGGTTTTATGATTTATCCCGACGGCGAATAAAATAGGTTGTTCTAATAACTTGTTCAAGTTTGCTGTTCCGGATTTTCTACAATTTAAAGATGATTATAGACAAATTATCTTATAAAACAATAGTAATCAAAACAACTGCTCTTTCATAGCGCCGATTAATTAATTCAGCTTATAAAATCTATTAGAAAAGTTACCCTTAGTGATTTGATTTGTCGATTTAAAGGATTTTCAATTTATTTAAAGCGGATTATTTGTAGCGGAGTGAGAAATGGAGCGGGAAAATTAATTCCACGCTCCAAAACGTTTTTTTATTTTAAGATCCAAGCATTCTTTAAAGATGAGAAACGATGATGATTTATACGGCTTCCGATTGGGATGTGAAATTAAACGCTTTGAGTTTCAGAGTCGGAAGCAGCGAAGCATTGCCGCCTTCGGAGCCGCCGACGCGCTCTGAAGTGCCGACCATTTCCACATTGCCCGGAGCGAGCATTTGAATGATCGATTGGTTAAAGCGCAAATTTTTCAAAGGATATTGAATCTTACCGTTTTCGATATACCAAACTCCGTCACGCGTCAGACCGGTCAGGCTTTGCGTGCGCGGGTCGGTCGAGCGGATATACCAGAAACGGCTGATAAGAATTCCGCGCTTTGTCGATTTAATCATATCTTCGGGCGCTGAAATCGGCGCGGTCGTTTCCATAATCGAGTTTACAGGTCCGGGCGTCGGTTCTTTGCCGGCGCGTTTCGCCCAAAATCTCGAATAAATCAAATTTTCTAATACGCCGTTTTTCACCAGGTAAATTCTTTGCGCCGGAATTCCGCCCTGCGCCGATTGCGAACCGGGAAGATCCGGATTCCACGGATCGCTGTAAATGCTGACGCGTTCATCGAATATTTTTTCGCCGAGACGCGTTTTGCCGCCCGCCGCCGAGTAAGCGCTTCGCCCTTCTTCGGCGCTTCGCGCATCGAATCCGAAAGCCAAACCGCTTAAAAGATCGGCAACTGCTTGCGGTTCAAGAATTACCGTGTAAACGCCCGGTTCAATCGTCTTGGCATTTCTGCCTTCGATCGCTTTGCGAACGGCTTCGCGGGCGATGCTTTTTGTATCGAGCCGACCGACATCGAAATGACTTCGGAGAAAATAACCGGAACTCGAACCGTCCAAAGTTCTCGCGGTCATTGAAAGACTCACGTTTGTGGACGAATCAAAACCGAAATTTCCGTTTTTCGTCGCGAAACCGCCTGCTTGAGCGCGGGCTTGATGAAATCCCGCGCCGATTACCTTGTTTTTTTCGCATTCGGTGATAATGTCGCCGACGGCTTTCGCGCGTGCCGTCACGGAAATGTTAGCCGTCGCGTCAACATACGCATTGACCGGTTTATAAGTTTGTTTGCCGAGTGTCGGCAGATATTCGCGATCGACGGGAGCAAGCCGCGCGATGCGTTCGGCTTCGTCAACCATTGCTTTCAAACTCGCGTCGTCCAGATCGTTGGTCGAGGAAGTTCCGCGTTTTCCTTCGATCCAGACGGTGATGTTTGCTCCGCGACTTTCGCGCTGCCCGCTCGTTAAAAACGTATTGTGAGCAAAGCGCAGATGCGATAATTTATCGCTGCTGACGCTGACGGTCGCGTCATCGGCTTTTACAAGGGAAAGTATTTTGTCGGTTATGCTTTTGGATTCTTTTTCGGTTAACAGCATTTGTTTTAATAAACCTCTATATTTTTTAGCCTTGCGTTTTAGCCGCCGTGTTCAGAACATTGATTTGGCGAAAACGAGCCGAAGGGCAGCCGTGAGAAACGGCGTTCGATTGGCTCGGCTCTCCTTTTCCGTCGTTAAAAGTTCCGGGTATCAGATAAGTTGACTGACCGCCGAGCGCGTCGCAGGCGCCCCAGAAATCCGTCGTGCGCGATTGATAAGCGACATCGCGGAGCATTCCTTCGATTTTGCCGTTTTTGATTTCCCAGAAAGTCTGACCGCCGAACTGGAAATTGTAGCGCTGCTGGTCGATCGAATAACTGCCGCGCCCGAAAATCATAATTCCTTTATCGACGCCCGCGATTAAATCATCGGTCGAAACATTACCTTTCGCCGGTTCGAGCGAAACGTTCGGCATACGCGGAAACGGAACGCTTCCCCACGAATCGGCGTGCAGGCAGCCGTAAGATTTGTTTTTCCCGATCAAAGGCGCGAGATCGCGCGTCGTTTGCCAGTCAACGAATACTCCGTCTTTAACGATGTGCCATTTTTGCGCTTCGACGCCTTCGTCGTCATACGCGACTGTGGCAAGTCCAGCCGGCTGGGTCCGGTCAGCGACGAAATTGACGATTTTCGAGCCGAATTGCAGTTTTCCGGTTTTGTCCGGGGTTAAAAAGCTGGTTCCCGCGTAATTTGCTTCCCAAAGCAATGCGCGGTCGAGCTCGGTCGGGTGCCCGACGGATTCGTGAATCGTCAAAAACAGATGCGAAGGATGCAGCACAAGATCGTATTTGCCCGGTTCGACGGTTTTCGCTTTAAGCTTCATTACCGCTTCTTCGCCCGCGCGTTTCGCTTCGGCGAGCCAATCGGTTGTTTCGATATATTCGTAACCGGCGCTTTGCGCTTCGACTAATGAGCTCCGGGTTTGAAAATCTCCGGTCGCGCGGTCGGTCGCCGTCACCGTGAACGTCGGATTGCCGCGGATAAGATATTGCTCGATGCGCGAGCCGTCGGACGTGGCGAGAAATTTCTGCTCGTTGACCCAAGCCATCGAAGAATTGACGAAACTGACGCCTTTCACGGCTAAAGCGGCTTCGTTTAATTTCAAAAGAAACTGGATTTTGTCGTCAACCGGCACGTCGAACGGGTCTTTTTGAAATGAGCTTTTCCAGCTCGCGACGACTTTTGGGGCGGGCGCAAGCTCGATTTTTCTGCGCTGGTAAACGGAATTTGCGCGGGCAATTGCGGCTGCTTCGCGCGTCACGCGCTCGACTTCCTGCGCCGTGACAATCGGACTGGCGGCAAATCCCCAGGTTCCTTTGATTAGAACGCGCACGCCGAAACCGAAATTCTGCCCGCTGGAAACGTTCTGCACCTGCCGTTCGCGCGTCGAAACCGATTCGAGCCGGTAACGATTGATTCGAATGTCCGCGTAAGTGGCGCCGAGCTTTTTCGCCGTCGAAAGCGCTATGTCGGCGAGATTGTTTTTATTAACGTCGATCAGCGCGCCTGTAGCCGCCTGCGCATCGTAAACCCAGGACGGAAGCGTCGTTAACGCGCCTAAAGTCAGACCTGCTGTTTTTATAAAATCGCGTCGAGAAAATGTCATTTTGTCCCCGTTTAATTTGAAAACTCACGCCGAAAATGCGCGGCTTGTTTTATTTGGATTTTGAAAATTAATTTTAGAAATTTGTACTGCCGGGAAGCGAATAAAAGATGTTTAAAATTTCTGAAATTTCTAATTTTATAGCTTCAAAAGAGATGTCTGTCAAGAAATTAAATTAAATTCGTAAATATTAGATTTATTTAATGGGAAAAAGATTTTAAAGGCGCGTCTCCGCAGAACTTTCCGACCACGTTTTACCGGTGTCTCGCCCCGCGATTTCAGCGTTTAATCACATTTTCATTTTAATCTTTTATTAAAGCCTTCAAGGTTTTTGAAAAAACTGCAAAGTAACTTTTTTCGTCTCATAAAAATTTTTTTGTCATAAAACACAAACCGACGGGGTTTTAGTTAATGAGTTTTAACAAACCCTGCAATTGCAGACAAAAATCACGAAAGATGTTTGTTTCGGCTTTTAAAACAAACATCTTTCTGGAGTGATTTTATAAATTTCATCCGACTTAAAACTTTGCAGCACAATTTGCCGCACAAATTTATACATACTTTATGAAAAGCTTAATTCCCGAATTAATAAAAAAAGTCTTTATCTTATTACCTGTTTTCATTTTAAGCGCGGCTTTAATAAACGCTCAAAATAACGCAAACGCTGCAACCGGAAACGTGGCGGCACAACCTTCGGTAACTCCCGCGCCCGTCACCGTTCAGCCGAAAACCGAAACGCAATCGACTGTTGTTGAAATGAATGTCGACACGCCGAACAGCTTGCCGCGATATGTCGCAAAAGACGGTGCTGTCCGCATTCCGCGACTTGAAACTCCGCCCGTAATTGACGGGCAAATAAATGACGCGACCTGGCTGAACGCCGCGGTTTTCGGCGATTTTCTGCAAACAAGCCCCGGAGATAATGTTAAACCGACTCATCCGACCGAGTTTATGTTGGGATACGACGCGAAAAATCTTTATATGGCTTTTCGCGTAAAGCAGGACAGAAACACTGTCCGCGCGACGGTTGCGAGACGCGACAATATTTTCAATGACGATTACGTTCTCGTTCATCTCGACACTTTTAACGATCAGCGACAGGCGTATCTTTTGTTTTTTAATCCGCTCGGAATTCAGGCTGACGGGACTTTTACAGAAGGTCGCGGCGAAGATTACAGCGTTGATATTATTATGGAATCGAAAGGCGTTTTGACCGAAGACGGTTTTACGATCGAAGTGGCGATTCCGTTTAAATCTCTCCGTTACGAAGCCGGAAAAAACAAGCAATGGGGCTTGCACATCAATCGGCGCGTCAAATACAACAACAACGAATACAATTCGTGGATGCCGACAAACCGGAGCATTTCCGGCTGGCTCAATCAAGCCGGGCACATCACGGGCTTGGAAGACATTTCGACAACCCGGCAGCTTGAAATAAATCCGAGCTTTACGGTTTCCGAATCAGGGAGACGAACCAGATATAGCTTTGACGGAAACCCGGCGGGTCGTTTTGTCAACGATGGAATTAAAGGCGAATTCGGAATGACGGCTAAATTCAGCTTGACGCCGACAACCACGCTCGATTTTGCATATAACCCCGATTTCGCGCAGGTCGAAGCAGACGCGCCCGTTACGACCGCAAACCAGCGTTTTCCGATCTTCTTTGCCGAAAAACGCCCGTTCTTTCTCGAAAGAATCGATATTTTTCAAAGCGGTCTGAACGTTGTCAACACGCGCGCTATCGTCGATCCTGACATTGCCGCAAAGCTCACGGGAAGACGCGGAAAAAATACATTCGGTTTTCTATACGCTTCCGACAATGCGCCGGGAAACTATTCAAAAGACGAGCGCGAGGAACTGCTCGGCTGCCAAAACCAAAGATTGAATAATCCGAATTACGTTTTCACCAGCCGCTGCCGAAATTTCGAACGTTACGTTAATAAAAATGCCGATATCGGAGTATTGCGAATCAAGCGAGACATCGGGCGGCAGCATAACCTGGGTTTTTTCGCGACGACTTATAATTTCCCTGACCGGCATAATAATACAGCCGGTTTCGACGGGCGCTTTCGTCTCAGCCCGAAAACCGTCACGGAATTTCAGGTAATGGGCACAACGACGCGCGGCAGATTTGACGACCCTGATACGGGCACAAGTCCGTATCGAACCGGAAACGGTGTCGGCTACAGAATTTTTCTCGAACGGTCGGACAGGAATTTATATATGAATTACCTGGCGACCGGCAGATCGAGGGATTATCGAACCGACGTCGGATTTTCCAGCCGTTACGATACAAATTATCTCGGTTCGTTTATTCAATACCAAACCGACCGGGACGCGAAAAAAAGCATTATCTATAAACGCATAAATAATTCGACCAATATCAGTTACGACTGGAAAGGTCGTTCGCAGGGATTTCAATCAAACACGCAGGGAATGCTGGCGCTTCAGCGTCAGACATTTGTCGGTGCAGGCGTAGAACTCGGGTATGAGCGAGTCTTTGAACACGAATTCGGCAGGCGACGAACGATGTTTAATCCTCTGCGCGGCAGTTTCTTTGGCAACGATTCGGAACGTTCTTCACACAGAAGAGAAATTTACGGCTTCGTCGAAACGTCACCGACAAAACAGCTTTTCGCGCTTCTGGTTTTAAGCTACAGCAAAGGAAACCTGGATTACGATTTCGGCGCAGGACCCTATCAACGCGTTAGCCCGGCATATCTGGATTTTTCGGCTGAAAATCAAAGAAGGCGGTCGCTCGGACTTCCTTTATTAACAGAAACTCCGGCGCTTGATCCGGGCGCGGGCGATCAGTTTTATCTCGAATCGAGCCTTCGTTACCAGCCGACGGCGGCGTGGCAGGCGCAGTTTAATTACACGCGAACGAAACTGACGCGCCATGATACGGATAGAGTCGCGTTTGACGACAATGTTTTCAGCTTCCGCTCGACGTATCAATTCACGCGCGACATTTTCGCAAGACTCCGGCTCGATTATTCGAATATTTCAATGCGCGTCCGTCCGCAGTTTGTCGTCGGCTGGACGCCGAGCCCCGGAACTGCGCTTTATGCCGGGTATAATGATGATTTTAATTACAACGGGCGAAATCCCTATACGAGAAACTTGGAACCCGGCTTCCAAAGCAACGGCAGGACGTTTTTTATAAAAGCGTCGTATTTGTTCAGAAAGAGTTTCTAAACTAATTTTGTTTCAGGCATTTCAAAAAAAATACCAGCCTGGAGCGAATGTTTTTCAGCTTTGCGTCATAAAGTTTTGCGGGATTTTCATATTTCCAAAAAAAACTTTATGACGCAAAGCCGTTTTAGAAGTGCTCTGCGCGCGCGAAAAAAAAATATTCCAATCCGGATAATAATTAAAGAGACCGGCTTATTAAATAATTATTGTATGAAATTAAACAGACCCGTTAATTCTTTTAGTTTAGTATTTATAGTTAATACAAAGATTCAGAATGGAAAACGAGGAAAAAGTAGAAAATACACTGAAAAGGGAAAACGAGTACGTCTGCACGTATTTGTTGACTATTCGCCGCGTCGATTTTGATTTTGAAGAGGCGAGGGAATTTAAGCGGTATTTCATCGAACTCGCCGCTTCCGGCTGCGAGGTTCTGGTGATCGACGGTTCGCCGGGTAAAGTTTTTTCGGAACATTCGCAAACCTGGCGCGAAGCGTGCCGTCATTTTCCGGTTGATCCTCAATATAAATATCTAAACGGCAAGGTAAACGGAATTCATACGGGCGTTGATCTCGCTTCGCATAACAAAATCATTCTTGCCGATGATGATATTCGATATACGCCGGGCGATGTTCGGAGAATGGCGGAAATGCTCGAAGATTACGATATGGTTCGCCCGCAAAATTATTTTCGCCCGCAG
The DNA here is from genome assembly GCA_025463125.1 of Acidobacteriota bacterium. Taxonomy (GTDB): domain Bacteria; phylum Acidobacteriota; class Blastocatellia; order Pyrinomonadales; family Pyrinomonadaceae; genus SXVE01. Next base: position 13,633 of record JAOAPX010000046.1, read on the forward strand.
CCGATTTGGGCGCGAACCGAAGCGGCGCGGATGCTTATAAATCGCGCGTGGATTCCGGAAGGCGATTATTCCGGGACGCTCGGCGTGACAAAATCGGCGATGCTCAACGTCGGGCATTACGACGGCGACGTTCTTTTCGATAATGAAGAAATTGTTCGCCATTTTCGTTTAAAGAAAGCGCGCATAAAATACGCGCGCGATTTTTTCCTTTTGAAAAAGCCGCCTGCCTTTGCGAAATGGATTGAACAGAGACCTCGACAGGCTTTCGAGGATTTTGTAATGCGGGCTAAAACCTTGTTTTTCTTATCGATTCCGGCGGTTATCGCTTTGACGTGGATGAAAGCCGGTTCCGGTTTGGCTTTAATTTATATAGTACTGCTTGCGATAAGTTCAATAATTGCCGCCGCTTTTGGTTTAGGCGAGGGCGCAGCCAGATATTTTCCAATTTCGACGATCTTTTACGCGCCGCTCTGGTTCGCCGAAAGGTCTGCAAGCACTTATTGGGCGCTTTACTGGTATTACGTCCACGGCGGTTATCCTTTCGGCGATAAGGTCGTCGCAAAGGGAACCGGAACAGCCTGGACATCTGCCGAGCCTTTGAACCGGACTGATTCAGAGTGAAAGTTCAGAGTGAAAGTAAAATGGAAGCCAACATAAAAATATCGAGCCCGCTCGTTTTTAAGAATATTAATCGTAAATCTCTACATCAATCGGCTTAAAGCTATAATTGTTCGACATTTCCGCCGAACACGCGGTGACGCCGACGATCAAATCCATTTCAGCGCGAAGCAGAATGTAATCTCCCGCTTTTGAAGGCGGCGGATCGATTTGCAGCTCGCCCGACGATTTAACGATGACGTTCATAAAAATATTAAAAGTCGTCGGAATCATATCCGGGTTTATACCGAATCGAGCCAGATTTGTGTGAAGATTTTCAAAACAGCTCGGATGATAATCGTGATTTTCGTAAATGATTTGAAACGTTTCCGGGCTGCACGGCGTCAGCAAAAAGTCGTGCCGACCGACCGTATCTTCTAAAATCGAAAACATTACGCGGCTGCGGTTTGAATAAAGTTTATGCTCTTTGGTCAGATAAATCGTGTTGGCGTAATCGATCGACCGACCGGAAGAAAGCCATTCCGACGTGTCGGCGCTTGAAAAAGCGGTTAAATCGGAAACCTGTTCGCCCTTGGGATCGATGATTTTCAGAAGTTGACCGCTTTTTAAGGTAAAAGCCGTCCCGGTTTGCGGCTCCAAATGATAGCTTTTTTTCATAGTATTACAATTAAATATACGGAGAAGCTTTTAAGTTTATAACTCTGCGCTGCTTGTTTACTCGCTGAAATTTGATTTTAGTGAATCAGATTTTATTATGAAACGGGCATTTCCAGTTTTTTTCGACTGCGCGACCGGAATATTGCCGCGCGTCGCTTTTATCGCCGAAATCGCTTAAGTTCGGATTAAGCGAGCCTTGAAGCTTCAGATCTCGAGCGCGAATTGTCTGCTGCATTCTTTCGAATTTATTTTCACGGCGCAATAGCTGAAATTGGTTTTGCGGATTAAAAACAAGAGTCGCCCACGGAAAACGCCTGGAAAAACGCGAGCTTACAGGGTTAAGCCCGACAATAAAAAAAGCGTTTTCCGCAAAACTAAAAGAAAAATGCGGATCTTCCGGGTTGCTGCTGACGGATTTGTCCCATTTGTAATGCTTTTTGTCGAGTTTGTTTAAGTTTTCAAGCTGCCTCCAGAGAATCTCTTCCCAAAAAATTTCATCTTTAATCTCGGGTTTTTCAAAAACGGCTATAAAAGTTGAAAAATTTGTTTCAAAATGAGCCTGCTCCTGAACAAAAGACCACAAATCGAAAGCCAAGCCTTTCGTGCTCTTTTCTGAATTCATCTGCTCGTAAAAGCCGAAACGATAACAATTGCCGTTTAAAGCCGCTTTCGCGCCGATGCATGGAAAGGCTTTGCTGGAAACGTGCGCGCGAAACGTCTGATGAACGCGGCGTATAAACGGAGAAAATTCGTTTTCCGAACCGCAAATACGTATAAGCTCGTTATTTTCCCATTTTGAGTAAGAACCGTAAACGGAAAAATTTCTGTAAGGATCGGCGGCATTTGTATTTTTGAACTCTTTCATAAATCCGGTTGCGAAAAAAATGCGGTTTGTTAAAGTTCTGTGCAAACCGCAAATGATTTTATTTAAGAAGAGCAAACCTTATGCCCGGCAGAAACCTTGCTTAAATGCCGCATTTATAAGAAGGTTTTTTTCGTTCAGGCTGCCGAAACGGATAAACTGAACGGGTTGAATACGTTTTTTCTTTGTTTGAAAAAGGGAAAACGTACTTGTTAAGGACGAAATGATTTATTGAAAAACAAAGGTTTAGGTCTCAAGGAAGTTGTAAATGTGGGGAAATTACAAAGCGTTTGCGTTAAAATTAAAGCCGGTAACGTTTGATTTTGGTTTGATTATTTATAGAACGGTTTTTGCCGGGATGCTTTTTTCTATTTTCGGTCGTCTGCCTAAAATTAAAACGCGCTGTAAAATCGTCAGCTTCTCAGCTGGTTCTTTCGGGATTTCCACATATTCAACGATTATCCGCTCGTTTTCCGAATAGATTTTGAAATAATTCAATCGGAAAGTAGGGAAATAAACCGCCGGAAGCATACCGAAGCGTACGGAAACGCGCCGCAGAATCTTCAGCCAGGTTCCGGTATTAATGATAACCCGATTGTTTTCCTCGACTAAAAACGCCTCGTGCGTGTGACCGAAGATAAATGCGCAAACTTCCGGGTTTTCGTCGAAAACCGAACGCGCGCGGTTCAAATAAATATTGTTGGCTTCGTTGGTCGGCGCCGATTTGTACGGCGGAAAAACCTGAAAGCGATAAAGCGAGCTTCGGATGTCTCTGTAAATAAGATAAAGCGGTATCGAGATCATCAACACGAAAAACCATACGAACATGCTCGCCGTCAAAATCCAGCGAAGAATATCGCCGAATAAACCGAGCGAGCGCGTAAGCGGATTGTCGAGCAAAATATTGACGTCGAAAATACCGAGAAGTTGTAATAATTGCCCGGCAAGAGCAAATCCGGTCACGGTCAGCAAAAGCAAAAAGGGAAGCAAAAGCCAGCGAAGAAAAATGTTCATTTCATTGTAAAAATAATTTGAAATGAGCCAATCGGGAATGCTTCTGACATCGACCGAGCGAATGTCTTTAAGCCAATCGCTCGCGCCGAACACGGAAAATTTGCTGGCTCCGCTGACAAAGCTTTTGGTGATAAAAAAACCCGGCGGCAGCGCGAACGGATTTCCGTAATCAGGCGCGGAATTAAACGGGTCGATTTGCTGACCGTGTTCGATCCAAATTTTTCTGCCTGCGATTTCGCGAACAACCGCCAGTGCCGTGTCGAGTTCGATATTGTATTCGGCGAGTTTTATTTTATATACAGGATCGCATGCCAGGTCGTAATCGTGATTTCCGACCATCATCGTTACCCGGATTTTTTCGCCCGTGAGCTTTAACTGTTCGAAAATTTGCCTGTGATGTTTGATTATCTCGTCGAGCTGTTCCGTGCCTTCAACCGTCGTGAGTTCCCAGAAACCGAAAGTGTCGCCCGCAATAACCAATTCGGTTTCCTTGTCTTTTTGTGACAGGTTTTTCAGAAAATCAACGAATTCCTCGGTGTAATCACAAACCTGCAATTGACCGTCGCCGCCGAAATGAAGATCGCTGACAAAATAATACTCCGATGCCATAAGGTTCTATAAACAAATTCAGACTTTAATATTTATCCTAAGCATGTTAACAAATCCTGATTGCTTTGAAACCTCTTTTGCATAGTGTGATTTGGAAAAAGTAAAAATTAAACCTGTATGGCTTTAACCCGCCTGAAACCGGTTTCGACAAAAAAAGGCTGACTTCAAAAAGCCAGCCTTTTTATTGTTGACGTTTGCGAATACTATTTAGTAGCCGCGGCGATTTCGGTTATTGCGGAAGTTTTGATTATAGCCTTCGCGGTAACCTTGTATAAAGCCTGTTCTGTAAGCCTGTTTTTCTCTTTGATTGTTTTCACCGCCCGCTCTTCTGTAGTCGGTTTCCGCTTGCGGATTCGAACGGCGTCTCGCTCGCGCGTCTTCTGCGCCTTCGCGCAAGCCGTCCCGGTAACCGTCCTGACGCGCATCGCGCCGATCGTCGCGCCGCTCCTGCCTGTTTTCACGACGATCTTGCCTGTTTTCACGCCGCTCCTGCCGCATCATTCCCTGCGCGCTGACGTCTACGCTCGATAAAAGCATAAAACCGAAAAAAAGAGAAAACGCTATGCCGATACCTTTTATTGTTTTAATTTTTGTTTTATTTGAATTCATAATTCACACTCCGCCGTTTTTGTCAGCAATCACTATGCCGATAATTTAATTTATTGTTTTTGCACGCAATTTTAACTGGAATTTTAATCTTTACGAATATTTTACGAATTTATAAATCCCAAATCGTATGTTTGTCACTAAACTGCGTTGTTTTCGTTTGCCGGGTTTTTTGAGGAACGGATTAGAAAAACGAAATAATCTGAATCCAAAATATGCTCGCCGCGAATATATACACAAGAATATCTATACGTATATACAAAGATATACAAAAAAGATATATAAAAGATGAGGAGCGATGGTTATGAACAGGCGAGATTTCTTAAAATCCGGTTTGACGGCGGGCGTTATGGTTTACAGTTTTCCGTTTTCTTTCTCAGGCAAAAGTAAAAATGAAATTTATGCGTCCGATAAAATTAAAATTCAGGTAACTGATGATTTTCCATTTGAAAAAGTGGTGAAAACGGACGCCGAATGGCAGCGCGTATTGACCAAGGATCAATACCGCATAACGCGCAGAGGCGAAACCGAAGAACCTTATTCGAGCCCGCTGAACAAGATAAAAGCTAAGGGAACTTTTGTGTGCGTTTGCTGCGATTTGCCTTTGTTCAGTTCAAAACACAAATACGATTCGAAAACCGGTTGGGCGAGTTTTTATCTACCGGTCGCCGAAATAAATATTCGGGAGAAACTCGACCTGAGTCTGAGCGAGACACGCACGGAAATTTTGTGTAACCGGTGCGACGCGCATCTCGGACACGTTTTCGATGACGGTCCGAAACCGACCGGATTACGTTATTGTATAAACGGTCTCGCCTTGAAATTTAATAAGGAAAAGTAAATTTAGCTTCGGAAAAACGGGTTTAATTATATTTGCGGAAACTTTACAAGCCGCTCGGCTCAAAAGAAATACTTACAGAACCGCATTAAGAGTTGAAATGCCCACACTTAATGTGTTTTGAAAGATATGAAATAATTAAATACGGGAAAACAATAAAGTTACGGGTGACGCTTTCGTGAAATATATAATGCCTGTTTCAATCCTTTCTCGTATGACAAAGCGATTATTAGGTGGATTTAGAAACTAAAAAGCAATTCACTTTTCTGTACGTCTCTGTATAAACCTTTATAAAACTCTTCAAGCTCAATCGCTTTTTGCTTTTTCCTTGCAAATTACTTGCGAAAAAATATATGACAATTCAAGCGTCGGTTCGCGGCATT
>JAOAPX010000064.1 GCA_025463125.1 Acidobacteriota bacterium
GAAAGTGAGAACGAGCTTCGGCAATGTCGGCGTCGTCGAGCGAATGGACAAAGAAGTCGCTGAAGTCTTAGTCGGCGGAATGCGCCTGCGCGAGAAAATCAAAAATCTCCAAGCCGTCGTCGAAAACGAACCGCAAAAAGACGCGTCTTTGGGCGAGAAACTGCAAAACCAGGCGAAAAGCTCGAATCTAAGGCTCGACACCGAAGACGCCAGCGCCGAACTAAACTTGATCGGCAAAACAACCGCCGACGCCGAATACGAAATCGACCGCTTTTTAGACGACGCGTATATCGCGTCCTTACCGCGCGTCCGAATCATTCACGGCTTCGGCACGGGCGCGCTGAAAAACTTCGTACATCATTTTTTGAAAGGACATCCACACGTCGCCAAATTCTCATTCGCCCCGTCAGATCAAGGAGGAAACGGTGCTACAATAGCGGAATTGAAACAGTAAAAAATTTTCCATGAAAATCCTTTTTGCATTTATATTTCTATTTATTGCGCCTGCCTTTGTTTTTACACAAGTAGAAGCCGAATATGCGCTGTGGGAAAATGGTGTCGGCAAGCGGTGGCTCACATACCATCTCGAAAAAAATGACGTTCTTTTAATGAAAGACAAATGGAACAAAATCGAAAAATCGCTTGAATCAACATCAAATGAATTCGCCGGAAAGTATTTTCAATACGGATATATGTCGGGGTATTTCTTAAATTGGTCTCCAGAAGAAGGCTTTATTTATGTTCGATATTTTGATGTCGAACATCCTTGTTACTTTAGTTACGGTAAAGTTTCAATAAAAACCTTTGAAGTTAATTTTATAACTGAGTATGAAACAAGCGAATCAATTTGTCCGGGCAAGGTTCCTACGCCGCCGGTATGGATTCCGGCAAACGGCGGCAAATATTTAATTCCCAAGAATGAGTCAAAAAGGTTTGGAAATTTTTACGGCGGATTCGGCGAATTCAACGGTTTTTTCAGAAAATGGACGGAGGATTTTCCATTTGCGCGCAAATGGAAAAAAGATTATAAATCTCAACAAAAATTTATTCTTCCTAAAGGTTTAGAAACTGATATTAAAAAGCCGATTATCACCGAAATAATAGCAGTTGGGAAGAAAAGAATAACTAAATTTGAGCCGCATTTCGGTCCATTTTACGAAAAGTCGTCGATTACTCCCGTTACTATCAATGCCGGAAGTAAAAACGGTGTAGTCAAAGGTCTTGAATTTATTATTCTCAATTCAGAGGGGGAAAATTCTCAAACTCTGAAAATTACAAGCGTCGGCAAAAACACATCGAGAGGCATCGTTATTCGCCAAATCAACGAAAAAGATTTTGAAGGATATTTTAAGTATGACGAAAAATCTAAAAATATGGTTGATACGCCTTTCTCGCCAATTCAAATCGGACAAAAAATTTCAACCAGCCCATTACAAATTTTAGATTATTAAAATGCTCTACGACCAATTTTTTATTGACGATTTGAAAAACCGCGCCGATCTTGTGCGGATTATCGAGCCGTACGCGCCGCTCAAGAAAAAGGGCGCGAACTGGATGGGCTGCTGTCCGTTTCACCAGGAAAAAACGCCTTCGTTTTCGGTCAACCCGGCGAAGGGTTTTTATAAATGCTTCGGGTGTGCGAAAGGCGGGAATGTTTACACATTTTTGATGGAAATCGAAGGTTTGAATTTTCCCGAAGCGATAAAGCGCGTCGCGGAAATTTCCGGCGTTACGCTGCCCGAACCGATCGATGACGCCAATTACGAGCGCAATAAAAAGCGCAAACAGGAAAAGAAACAAATCGCCGATCAGATTATCGAGCTAAACCGCTTCGCGCTCGAATTCTGGGAAAATCATTTGCAGGATGACAATCCGCATTCGAAAGCGGCGCGCGAATACCTGGAAAGCCGCGAAATCTCGATCGAAACGCAGAAAGCTTTTCACATAGGGTTTTCGCCCGACAGCTGGGACGCGCTGATGTCTCTTTTGAAAGAAAAAGGAGCGGACGAAAAGCTGATCGAAGCGAGCGGTCTGGTTTCGATCAATGAAGAGAAAAAGCGCGTTTACGATCGTTTTCGAGGGCGAATTATGTTTCCCGTTTTGAATATCGACGGGAACCCGATCGCTTTCGGCGCGAGAAGTTTGGGTCCGGGCGAGCCGAAATACTTAAATTCGCCGGAAACCCCGGCTTACATTAAAGGCGAGCATCTTTACGGGCTTTTTCAAAGCAGAAACGAGATTAAGCAAAAAAAATTCGTTATTCTGGTCGAAGGTTATTTAGACTTAATCGCGCTGCATCAATTCGGCATCAAAAATACGGCGGCAAGTCTCGGAACGGCGTTTACGCCGACGCAGGCTAAACTCCTTAACAGGTTTGCCAAGAAAGTTGTTGTCAATTATGATGGAGACAGTGCGGGCGTAAAGGCGGCGCGTAGAGCAATTGAAACGCTTCTGGCTGAAGATTTCGAAATAAAAGTTTTGATTTTGCCCGACGGCAAAGACCCTGACGATTACATCCGAGCCAACGGAGCCGAGAGCTATAACCACGCAAGAGGACACGCTCTTCCCTTTACCCAATTTGTTTTAGAAACTGCCGTTCAGGGACGCAATATTGCATTGTCAAAGCATAAAGCCGAAGCAATGGATGAAGTGTTACCTGTTATTTGTGCTGTTCGTGAAAAAACCCAAAAACGTGAATTTTTTGATTCCGCGGTTTTACGATTCAAAATTGATAACAGCACTTTACGTAATGATTTTTGGAAATTAGTTAAACTAGGCATAAGACCTGAACCGGCTGAGGTTAAAAAGTTAGTTTTAAGGTCTCTTAAAGAACGGCTTACCGTCGCAGAAAACAAGCTGCTGGAACTTTTGATTCATGATAATGAGTTGCGAGAAATAATTTTACCGCAACTCGAGGAAACTGATTTCGAAATGTTAACAACAGCTTCAGTGTTTCGCGCGTTATTTGAAGTTCAAGACAAAGGCTTGGAAATTTCGTTAGACAATTTATTGGATCTTGTCAGGGAAGATGAAACAGCCGGCGATTTTGTTCCTGTCTTATTTATGAGCGAACCTTTACGTGAAAAAGGCGAAGCTATAGACGAAGTGCTGAGGCAGGCTGAAGATTGCGTTTTCACGTTGCGCTCCATGGCGATTTCAAATCGAATTTTAGACATCAGCCAGGAATTGATACTGGCTGAACAAAGCGGCGACAGCGAATTGGTCGGACAATTGGTCGGCGAACAAATTGAATTGGCGCGATTAAAACGCGAATTACAAGGCAGAGTTACCGAATATTAATATTTTTATTGAAAATAATTGAAAAATCGTAATTTATATCGTCAATTTGGACGTATAACAATAAGAACGAAATAAAATTTCAGTAAATGTTTCGGTAAACATTTTACACATTAGAGCGTATTAAAAGTGCGCGTTGAAACTTTTTAAAGTTTTGATGCGGGCTTTGCTATTTATAGTACAACTATCTATACAAAGAATTAATCAAAATTTTTTACAAATTTATGGCTGATTACGACGAAAAGGAAGATTTAATGGACCGCTTGCTGGCTATCGGCAAACGTAAGAAATTTTTAAGTTTTGACGAACTTAATCGGGAAATTCCCGACAATATGATGTCGCCCGACGACATCGAAGATGTGCTGGACCGTTTGGAGGGCGCGAACATTTCGGTTGCCGAAACCGACGCGCAATTGCTCGAACAAGCCGCAAGCCTCGCTCTCGACGACGATAATGAGCTTGAGGACGACGATCTGGACTTAGACCTCTCTGCCGGCGCGCTCGATAAATCGAACGATCCGGTCCGTTTGTATTTGCGCGAAATGGGAATTGTTCCGCTTTTGACGCGCGAAGGCGAGGTCACAATCGCCAAGCGAATCGAACGCGGACAGATCAAAACGCGCAAAGCAATTTCGCGTTCGCCAATCTCTATCGAAAGATTACTGAAAATCGGGACGGATTTAGCCGCGGGCAAGCAAGGCATCCGCGAAATAGTTACCTTTTCCGAGCAGGCTGAACTTTCCGGCGAAGAAGATAAGGCGGAAGAATACCTGCGCTGGACGCTCGAAGGCATCGAAAATATTCGACAAAACTACGACCGCGCCTTAAAAGTTCTCGACGAATTTCGCGACGAACAAAAAAAATCAAAAAGCAAGCCATCGAAAAAGCTTCTTTCTTTGCGAAGAAAAACAGCTCGGCTCCGGCTTGAAATCGCGCAGGAAGTAAAAAACCTGAATTTGACCGAAAACGCGATGCAGATTTTGATTTCGGCGATTCGCAAAACCGTCGAAGAAATCAGAAAAGCCGAGCGAACCATCAGCAAGTCCGAAGAAAGACTTGAAAGAAAGCTTTCGCCCGAAGACAAAAAAGAAACGAATCAAAAAATTGCCGACGCTCGTAAAGTTTTAGCCGATATAGAAGAAAAATTTTATCTTCCGCCGGTCGAAATCAAGCGCGCGATGCAGGCGATCGACGTCGGCGAGCGGCAAACCAATCAAGCGAAGCGCGAACTGGTCGAAGCCAACTTGCGTCTCGTCGTTTCGATTGCCAAAAAATACACGAACCGCGGTTTGCAGTTCCTGGATTTGATCCAGGAAGGCAATATCGGTTTGATGAAAGCCGTCGATAAATTCGAATGGCGGCGCGGCTACAAGTTTTCGACTTACGCGACGTGGTGGATTCGACAGGCGATTACGCGCGCCATCGCCGACCAGGCGAGAACGATTCGTATTCCGGTTCATATGATCGAAACGATCAACAAATTGATCCGCACATCGCGTCTTCTCGTTCAGGAGCTCGGTCGCGAACCGTCGAGCGAAGAAATCGCCAAGCGAATGGATATACCGGTTTCAAAAGTGCGAAAGGTTTTGAAAATCGCTCAGGAACCGATCAGCCTGGAAACTCCGATCGGCGAAGAAGAAGATTCGCACCTCGGAGATTTTATCGAGGATCGTTCGATTATGAATCCGGCTGAATCCGTAACGTTCGGCAATCTTCGCGAAATCACCGATGAAGTTCTCGCAACGCTGACGCCGCGCGAAGAAAAAGTTATCAAGATGCGTTTCGGTCTCGGCAACACCGGTTCGGAACACACTTTGGAAGAAGTCGGGCAGCATTTCGCCGTTACGCGCGAACGCATCCGCCAAATCGAAGCCAAAGCGCTTAGAAAACTTCGTCATCCTTCGCGTTCGCGGCGTTTAAAAGCGTTTTTAGAAGGAAAGCAATAGCATAAAAAAAAACAAGTAGTAATTATTTGTAAAAACCGTAAAAAACGAGCGACGAGTGAAAACTTGCCGCTCGTTTTTTACGGTTTTTATTGAAAGATGCAATCTGATTGATTAGAGTAAAGATATGCAAATCTCAACGCAAATTTTTTGGCTTGTCATCCTCTCAATGATCGTCGCAAGCATCGCGTGGACTGTCACGCAGGAAGAAATTTTTCGTGAAATCCGCGAAAAGTGCGAAGAAAGAAGTCAAAATTGCGGATCGCTTCTGCAAAGAAAGTTTTTCTATGTTTTCACCTGCGAATATTGTTTCAGCCATTGGGTAACGATTTTAATTCTCATACTTACGGGCTTTCAACTGCTGCTCGACGATTGGCGCGGCTACGTTCTGGCTTTTTTCGCCCTTCCCTGGCTGGCAAACCAATGGATGAGCCTCTACAGGCGCCTGCGCGTCGGCATCAAGCACGAAAACGTCAAAGCGAAGGTCGTTGAAGGACAACTAGAATAGTATTTATAGAAGAAGAAAAGAAACACAAAAGAAGATTAAAGAGGAAAAGGTTAACGGGCGATAATTAAATTACCCGTTAACCTTTTTTTATTTTTAGTTATTCGTTTTTAGTTATTCGCTATTAAAAGCTGTAAAGCTTCAGTTTGAATTCGTCGTTTGAAGTGTAAATTTCGGCGCGCTTTCCGGAGAAGTTTTGCGTTCCGCGCAGAACCATCGGGAGCCCGCCGCGCGGCACGCTGGTTCCGTATTCGCGGCGGCTGAAGATCGAAGCGATTTGCGGATTGATTCGCTGCGAAATTCCGTAGCGAATCGCGCGCGAAGCCGGCGGAACGAAACCGTTCGTCCGGCGCGGATTGATAAACTCGATTGATTTATCGTAGATCAAAACGCGCGTCGGAATTTCTCTTAAAGCCAGGTCGCGATGCATAAGCATATTTGAGACGGCTTCGGTAACCGAATACAGATGATAATTGCCGCGCGCCTGAACCGGCGAATCGGCTACGGCTTTAGATTTTTTCGGCTTTAACTTGTCCAGATCGCAGTAACGCGAAATAAACTTCAAAATATCTTCGTAAATCGTCAAAAGATTTCCCTGCAAATCAACTTTTTCGATCACCTGCGCCTGCCCGTTATCACCGGAAAAACGAGCGACCGTAACTTTAGAACGCGGAAGCAGCTCGGCGACGCGCTCGTTTTTGCCGAACAATAAAACCGCCGCGATCGTCGGGAAAAACTCATCGAGATTTCCGGTCGCGAGCAGCAGATCCTTTTTCAAAAAATCAGCGGTTTGATAAATATTTTTGCCTAAAACGTCTTCGGCAAAACCGCCCGCGAAACTCCATAAAAGCGCGTCGTCGAAATCTTCTTCCAAAACCGTCGGGAGCGGAATATTTTCGTAACCGAGCGGGCGAATCTCGTCGAGCCAGGCTGACAATTCCTCGCGCGTCGTTTCCCGTTTTTCGGCGCCGATGCGCAGATAAAATCTGCCGTCCCGAGTTCTGTACGGGCGGCGCTTTCCTTCGATATCGAGCACGACGACGCGCCTTCCGCTGTCAAACGCGATGCAGTCGATTAAAGGGACGAGAGGCGGAACGATTTCTTCGCGGCAGATGCGAACCAGTTCGTCCTGCACCCATTCCGGATTGCTGACGCCTTCGATGCGCAATTGATCGGAAACCCCGAATAGCAGCGTGCCGCCGCCGGTATTGGCGATGGCGACGATTCCCTGCGTGATTCTTTCCGGGTTTGAAAGCTTGATTTTGAGTTCGAGATACGTGTCTTCGCCGCCGCGGATCAAGCGTAAAAGCTCGGTTCGCGTTGTATGAGGCGCGGGCTGATTGGTGATATATTCCTGAAAAGTACGCTCTTCGGGAGACTCAAAGCGTTGGGTATTGCGAAATTTTCTGCGTGGCATTTTTTGGAGCGGCGTGAGATTTTGTCAGGACGGACACGCGGCATTTCCGCCCGAATGTTCCTCGCTTGGAAGCATTACTGGATTTATAAAATAACTGTTTATATTGAAACATTCTGAAACGGAAAAGTAAATACGAAGGAAAATTCAGCCTTTCTCCCGGTTTTCCTCTTACTGAGAAGAAGGGTTTGTTATAATTGCCGGAAGAGTGGAATCTAATTTTTTTATAAACAGACAACGCGCCGGGACTCAATTTTTTATTGACAATCTTGCCGGTTAATGATTATTTGTAAGTTGAAAATGCAATCGGTTTAAAATCACTCAAAATTTAAATTAAACATTGTGGATGCTGAAATTATAACAGCTTATATCGGACTCGGTTCGAATTTGGGCGACCGCGCGGGAAATCTTCTTCTGGCGGTGCGCGGATTGCTCGAAGCGAGTTTTACCGTGCAGAAGCTTTCCGCCATTTACGAAACCGAACCGGTCGGCGTCGAAGACCACGGAAATTTTTTGAATATGGCGGTCGAGATTCGCACCTCCGGCATTACCGCTTCGCAGATGATGGCGCGAATGCTCCGGATCGAATACCTGCTCGGGCGCAAACACAAAAATCTGCAAAAGCCGCGCACCGTCGATCTGGATATTTTAATGTTCGGCGATTTGCAGATAGAAACCGAATTTATCACTTTGCCGCACCCGCGAATGCATCTTCGCCGCTTTGTTTTAACGCCGCTTGCCGAAATCGCGCCGCATTTCGTTCATCCGGTTCTGCATAAAAATATCAACCAGCTGCTGCACGAAGTCGGCGACGAATCGTTTGTAAAAAGGTGGAATCCGAACGCCAGCCAAAGCTTCGAAAACGATGAAATGAAAATTTATTTCAAGAATCTCGCCCGCAAAGTTTGAAGCTTAACCGGGCGGGAAAGTTTAGACTTCTAAAAGCGCCGGATAAAAATGATAAAGCCGCGTTTTTTCTCGCTTTAACCCGATGCCCGCAGCCGCTCGCTTTTTACTTCTCACTTGCCTGCTTTGCTTTATTTCGATGTTTCCCTTTTAATATCAATTTATGGCGTATTTAAAACCTGACAAACCGGAAAAAGTTTATGTTCCCGCATTGCGCGCGGCAAAGGAAAAAGGCGAAAAATTAGCGTGTTTGACCGCTTACGATTACCCGACGGCGAGAATCGTTGACGAAGCGGGCGTCGATATAATCTTAATCGGCGATAGTATGGGAAACGTCATTCACGGTTACGGCAATACGATTCCCGTCACGCTCGACGAAATACTTTCCGCCGTCAAAGCCGTCAAGCGCGGCTCGAATCGCGCTTTGATCGTCGCCGATATGCCTTACGGAAGTTATCATACAGGCGATAACGAAGCTGTCAGCAACGCGCTCAAATTAATGAAAGACGGCGGCGCCGAAGCCGTTAAGCTGGAAGGCGGGCGCAACCGCGTCGATCTGGTCAAGCGTCTTGTCGATGAAGAAATTCCGGTAATGGCGCACGTCGGCTTAACTCCGCAATCGGTTCACAAGCTCGGCGGTTACCGCGTTCAGGGCAAAACCGCCGAAGCCGCGCAGATATTGATTGAAGACGCGAAAATGCTCGAAGAAGCAGGAGCGTTCGCCATAGTTTTAGAGCTGGTTCCGCGCGAAGTCGCGGCGCTTGTGACGCAGGAATTAAAAATTTCGACCGTCGGCATCGGCGCGGGCAGCGAGTGCGATATACAGGTTCTGGTTCTGCACGATCTGATCGGTTTTACATTCGGCAGACAACCGCGTTTCGTTCGCCAGTATGCAAACGTCAGCCAGGTTATCACCGAAGCGATCACCAACTGGATGGAAGACGTTCGCGGCGGCAAATACCCGAACGAAAACGAATCTTACGGCTTGCCCGAAGATGTCGATCTGGAAAAGTTGAAAGCGATTATTCGTTAATTTATGGAAATTATTAACCGCCGGCAAAGAATGTCGTCTATCGCCCGCAAGCTCCGGCGTGAAAACAAAACGGTCGGCTTTGTTCCGACAATGGGCGCGCTGCACGAAGGTCATCTATCTCTTATCGCCGAAGCCAGGCAAATGTCCGACGTTGTGATCGTTTCGATTTTCGTTAACCCGACGCAGTTTAACGAAAAGGAAGATTTCACGAAATACCCGCGAGATTTAACGGCTGACGCGGCGCTTTTAACCGATTATCAGGTTGATTACGTGTTCGCCCCCGAAGCGCAGGAAATCTACGGCGAGAATTTTTCGACCTATGTTTACGTGGAAAATTTAACGGAAACTTTAGAAGGCGCGGCTCGACCGGGGCATTTTCGCGGCGTTTCGACGGTCGTTACGATTTTATTTAACACGATCCGACCGGATTTCGCATTTTTCGGACAAAAAGACGCCCAGCAAGTCGCTGTAATCAAACGTCTTACGCGTGATCTCGGGTTTGAGACGGAAATCGTCGTGCTGCCGACGATTCGCGAAGAATCCGGTTTGGCGATGTCTTCGCGAAACACGCTTTTAAGCCCGGACGAGAGGCAAGGCGCTTCGATAATTTATCAAGGTTTGCGCGATGCGAAAATCGCTTTTCGCGAAGGCGAGCGAAACGCCTTGAAGCTTGCCGACATCGTACGTCAAAAAATCGAAACCGAGCCGTTTGCCCGAATCGATTACGTTGCCGTCGTTGATTCGGAAACGCTGGCTCCGGTCGATAAAATCGGCGACGCGCAGGTTTTAATTGCCGTCGCCGCGCGCTTCGGGCTCGTCCGCTTGATAGACAATATTATTATCAACAGAAAGCAGTAAATTTGTCTTTAAACGCATCTAATTAAACGAATTTCCCAAAATGGAAATTCACATAGAATATGAAAAACATTAAATCATTTTTAGCGATTTTCGGTCTTTTGATGGCGTTTTCGTTTGCAGCGTCGGCGCAGAACATCACTTTCACATCGCTCGAAGGTGAAAAGATTGATTTGCAGTCGCAAAAAGGAAAAGTCGTCGTGATGGCTGTCGGCGCGAGCTGGCTGCCGCTTTCGAAAAGCCAAGCCGACGCGATCAACAAGCTCTCGCGCAAATACAACGGTCGCGATGTTTCGTTTTTCTTTATCGCAACCGATTCCGAAACGGCTAAATCGAAGAATTTCGCCAGCAACGACGATATACGCAAATTCGGCGAATCAAATAAAATAACCGTTTCGATTCTGCGCGATTCCGACGGGCTGCAAACGGTCAAACAATACAAGGTCGATCAATTGCCCGCTTTTATTATTCTGGATAAAAACGGAAAACTGGCGATGGAGCCGTTCGGCGGCATC
>JAOAPX010000149.1 GCA_025463125.1 Acidobacteriota bacterium
AGCGTAAACCGCGCGGCTTTTTCGTTAATTTTCATTTTATTTAATAAGACTCGAATCAAAAAATCTTCGCGCCTTTTGCGCCTTTTTTCTATTTGCTTAACTTTCGGCTTATAAAAGAATTTTACCGCAAAGCGCGCAAAGTTTTCGCAAAGCGCGTGAAAATCTTTAAATCAAGCTTCGATTATCTTGCGTTTTTCACCTTAATGATTTCTGCGGCGATTGAAACGGCGATTTCTTCGGGCGTACGGCTGTTTATTTCGATGCCGATCGGCGTTCGGATTCGGTTTAGTTTTTCCGTTGCGAAACCTTCGTTTTTCAACTGGCGCAAAAGCGTCGCCATTTTTGCTTTGCTTCCCAAAACGCCGAAATATTTGAAATCTTTATCAAGCAATTTTCTAATCACGACCGCGTCCGATTGATAACCGATTGTCATCACGACGACGTAAACATTCGCGCCTGATTCGATGTAATCGTCGATTTTTTCATAACTCTCAACGACGATTTTCCGGTCAGCGAATTTATTTTTTGCAAGCGTGTTTAAATCTCTGCGGTCGTCGAAAAGCGAGATGTGAAAATCCATTCTCGACATCAGTTCGGACAAAGCCAAAGCGCAATGACCGCCGCCGACGATGTAAAGTTTGTTTTTACAGCCGAGTTTTTCGCTGTAAACAAAAGCGTTACCGCCGCTTCGTTCAAACCGAAAATCGCTTTCGCCCGTTAAGTTTTCCGAGATTTCAAAAGCCGAATTTGAAATACGCAAAGCTTTCGGCTGATTATTTTTAAGCAAGCGAACGATTGAGTTAACCGTTTTCAAATCCGCCGGATCAAGATGATAAAAAATTACCGTTTGCCTGCCCGAACAAATCATCCCGCTCGCGTTCGGCGCGTTTTTCCGGTGGATTTGCTCGGCAATATTCGTTTTAATTCGTAATTCGAAATTCGTAATTCGTAATTTAGCCTGTTCAACGAGCGCGATTTCCATCACGCCGCCGCCGACGCTGCCGCGCAAATCGCTTTCGCTAACCGCCATTTTAAAGCCCTGCCTGCCCGGTGAGCTGCCCGAACTTTCCGCGACGATGAGCAGCATTACAGCTTCGTTTCGTCTTAATTTTGCGGCGGCAAACTGCCAGATTTCCAGTTCTTTGTTCATCGAAGAGTTTTTCAGCCGTGAAGAAAACTTTAGCCGCGCGTTAACAAGAATTTCGGAAGTAATTTAATCCACGGATAAACGCAGATGAACGGAGATAAGAAATTAATAAAACATTAATTCAAGATTTGCCCGGACTTATCTAAATTATAATTTATCTGTCTTGCCTGATTTATCTCGTTCTTATCCGCGCTTTCCGCGTCAATCCGCGGCTATACCGTGTTCCCGGCTTTCATCTTTTTCACCGTTTCGCTATACAAATTCAGTAAAACCTTCTCCGGCGTAAACGGAGCGTCGAACGCGGGAATATTTTCCGGATTAAATGCTTTAACGGCTTCGCGAATCGCGAAATACGCGCCGATGCCGTACATCAAAGGCGGTTCGCCGACGGCTTTTGAATTAAAAATCGCTAAATTTTCGCGCATCGTTTCAAGCGGTAAAATCTCGATTTCTTTCGGAACGGAATAAATATCCGGAATTTTATAAGTCGAAAGCGCGTTCGAGCGAAGTTTGCCCTGCGAATCGTAGAAAATTTCTTCCATCGTCATCCAGCCTAAACCCTGCACGATGCCGCCTTCGATTTGCCCGAAATCCACGTCCGTGTTCATCGAACTGCCGAAATCGTGACACGCTTTGACGTAATCGAGCGTGTAAATTCCGCGCAGGCAATCGACCGTAACGCCGACGATCGCCGTTCCGTAAACGTGATACGCGAACGGGTGACCTTTAGCGATCGACCAGTCGAAACCGATTCCAGGCGTCGCGTAATGCGCGTGTTCGCTTAAGCTTACGCGCTGCATATGCGCTTCGTTGACCAGAACGAGCCAATCGAGATTCGTGCTTTCGCCGTTGCGGAAAACGAAACCGTCTTTGAATGAAACATCACCGGCGCTTTCGGCTTCGACGAGCGGCGCGGCGACTTCTTTTAACCTTTGCAGAATCGTCTCGCAGGCGATTTCGGTCGCTTTGCCGTTTAGATCGGCGGCGGCTGATGCGGCGGTCGGGCTTGTGTTGGCGATGCGCAGAGTGTTCGTCGTGTGAACTTTGACGCGTTCGACGGGGAGCGAAAAAATTCGCGCGGCGACCTGCGCCATTTTCGTGTTCACGCCCTGTCCCATTTCGACCGCGCCGGTCGAAACCGCGACCGAACCGTCCGTGTAAACATGCACGAGCGAACGCGCCTGATTCATCGGCGTTTTGGTAAACGAAATGCCGAAACAAACCGGCTGGAGGGCGACGCCTTTTTTAATGAACTTATTTTGCTTATTAAACTCGCCGGCTTCCGCTTTCAATTTCGCAAAATCGAATTTCTCATCCGCCTGCGTCCAGCTCGCAAAGGCTTCCGATTCGGCAATTTGCCCGTAAGGAAATTCGTCGCCGTCCCGAATCAAATTTCGTCGCTGAATCTCGTCTTTGGAAACGCCCAGTTTATCGGCGGCGTGCGCGATTGCCGATTCGATAACGAACATCCCCTGCGGTCCGCCGAAACCGCGAAAAGCCGTATTCGGCGGCAAATTCGTTTTGCACGAATAAGCGAGCGCCGAAACGTTCGGAATGAAATAAGAATTCGTCGAGTGGAAAAGCGTGCGTTCCAGAACCGGCAGAGACAAATCGCAAGCCGCGCCCGCGTTTTGATAAAACGTGACTTCGTACGCGACAATGCGCAAATCTTTATCCAGACCGATTTTATAATCCGCCGAATACGGATGCCGCTTGCCGGTCATTCGCATATCTTCCATGCGATGAAGCGCGTATTTTACCGGACGTTTTGTTAATTGCGCGCCGACCGCGCACAGCGCCGCCCAGGCGTTCGCCTGATCTTCCTTGCCGCCGAAACCGCCGCCGAGACGCGTCACGTCAACTTCGATCAGATTCATCGGCAAAGCCGTAACTCTCGCCACCGCGCGCTGAACGGCGGTCGGTCCCTGCGTCGAAGAATAAATTTTCAGCCCGTTCTGTTCAATCGGAACCGCATACGCGCCCTGCGTTTCGATATAGAGATGTTCCTGCCCGTTAACATCGGCGCGACCTTCGAAAACGTGTTCGCTGGTTTTAAATGCGTTTTCCGCGTCGCCCAATTTAAATTGTTTCGGCGGCGAGATCAGCTCGCCTTTCGCCTGCGCCTCGCGCGCGTCGGTGATGATTTCGAGCGGTTCGATTTCAGTTTTTATCAGTTTCGCCGCGCGGTGCGCCTGCTCTTCCGTTTCGGCTAAAACCATCGCCACCGGCATTCCGCAAAAATGCACTTCGCCGTCCGCTAAAAGCGGCTCGTCCGGCAAAATTCCGCCGATCTGATTTTCGCCGATCAAATCTTTTGCCGTGATGATTCTGACAACGCCCGCCGCTTTTTCGGCTTCCGATATATCAACCGATTTCAATTTCCCGTGAGCAATGGGCGAATCGTAAACGCAAGCGAAAAGCGTCCCCTGCAAAAGAGTAACGTCATCCAAATAAACCGACTCGCCGCGAACGTGCGATTTTGAATCTAAATTTTTCATTAAGTTCAATCTTGTTTTAGCTTTCGCGGCTGTGCCGCCCGATGTACGGAAAGGCTGTGCCTTTCCGTGTATGTTCCTACTGCTTTTGAGGCTGCGCCTCACGCCATTCAATTTTATTAATGTTGACTTCCAAAGGCTCATTTTCAATCGCGCATTTTCGCCAAATCCGCGCGCTCGAATACAAATAATCTTCCGCCCTTTCCGCTAAGTTGCCGCGCACCGGATTTTGGTGAATGTAATTGATTTTCTGCATCAAAATCGCCTCCGTATGGACGCTGAAAACATTCGAATGATGTTCCCAAAGCGAGTATTTATATTCGCGCTTTTTCGTTTCCTGTTTCAATTTCTCAAGCGAGCTTTCAAGTTTATTTTCTTTCAAATAATTAATCACGCGCCGTGCCGTAATGCCATTTAAATAGCGCGAGACTTCCGAAGGTTTTCTGCTCGAATCAGTAATCAAATGATAATGATCGGGCATTATAACGTAAGCGAAAATCAAAATACCGGCTGATTTTCCGGCTTCGGCGAGCGCGTTCGCGGTAATTTCCTTAAATTTATCGGTGCGAAAAACGGGCAGACGATTGTTCGTCACCGAAGTCAGATAATAAAACGGATTATCCTTTGAGATTCTCATTGTTTAAGACGAGGCACAGCCTCGAAAATAGTGGAATCTTGACGGAAAGGCAGAGCCTTTCCGCACATCGGGCGGCACAGCCGCAATGAAAAAATTATCAAATATTGATTCCAAACAACTCGACAAAATGCGCCGTAAAAAG
>JAOAPX010000126.1 GCA_025463125.1 Acidobacteriota bacterium
ACGGTTGTTTACAAAACAAAACAATCAAATCAAAAGAAACAATAATATCTAATAAAGTTTTACAAAGACCTTTGGAGAAATTACCAAAGAAAAAAACAAAAAACAAAAATAAAGGAAAATAACTAATAAAACAATGAGCAATTTAACATTTGGAATTATCAAGCCCGACGCGGTTGCGAAAGGGCATACGGGAAAAATTATTGACAAGATTTTGGGCGCGGGCTTTAAGATTCGCGGTTTGAAATTGATTCACCAGTCGAAAAAACAATCCGAAGGTTTTTACGCGGTTCATGCCGAACGCCCGTTTTTCGGCGAATTGACGGAATTTATGTCGAGCGGTCCGTGCGTCGTTCTCGCGCTGGAAAAAGAAAACGCCGTTAAAGCCTGGCGCGATCTGATGGGCGCGACCAATCCGGCGGAAGCGGCGGAAGGAACTTTGCGCAAGGAATTTGCCGGTTCGATCGGCGAAAACGCGGTTCACGGTTCTGATTCCGACGAAAATGCGGCAATCGAAATCTCGTATTTCTTCAGTAAACTTGAATTAGTTTAGACATCAGGTTATAAGAATTGACAGAAAGCGGCGGAAAGTACCGGACTATTACAGACAGTTTCAAAACATCTTTTTAACTTTCCGGTACTTTCCGCCGCTGCCGAAAATTTTTCTCAAAGGAAAAAACTTATGAAACAATGCCCGACCTGCCAGAGAACTTTTGATGATTCGATGCGATTTTGCCAGACAGACGGCACGCCGCTGATTGAGATAAACGAAACTGCGACGGAAGATCAGTTTAAAACAACCGTAGGTCGGCAGGAAGATTTCAATTCGGCGAACGCGCCCGATCCGTTTAAGACAATGGTCGGCGGCTTTCCGAAAAAAGATGAATCGAATGATTTGCTCGAAATAGACGAGGATCAGGATTCGTTAAAAACGATGTTCGTTTCCGACCGGGAAATGAAGCGCGAAATGGCGGCAAACGATCCGAAAAAAGATTCAATTATCGAAGTTCCGCCGCTAACCAGTGATTCTCCTGCCGGTTCGACCTCGGGCGATGAATCATTTGATTATCCGCCCGCGCCGAAGTTTAACGAACCGAATTTGAGCGCGCCGCGCTTCGGCGATATATCTTCTTCGACACAGACCGATTCGCCCGCAAGCGGAAGCGCTTCGAATCCTTTCGGCAACTCATCCTCTTACGAGCAAAAACCTTTGAACGAAGAATCGAGCGGCTCTTTTGATAATTCGCCGTTTAACCAGCCGAGTCCCCGGATCCCGTCGCCGTTCAGCGATGAAAAACCGACTTCTTTTGATGCGCCTTCGACGCCTTTGCCGACTTATAAAGAAACCGAACCGCTCGGCTACGACCAAAATGATTTGTTTTCGCAATCGCCGTTCGGTCAATCTTCGATGCCGGTTAATCAACCGCTTCAGCAAACCGAATGGAAAGCGCCGCCCGCGCCCGAATACAGCTGGCAAAATCAGCAGATAGGCGCAAACACGCCTTTCCAGCCGCCGGTTCACGGCTCAGGACAAAACCAGACGTTAGCGATTGTTTCTTTAGTGCTCGGAATAATCGGCATTGTTTTATGCCAGATTACGGCGCCCGCGGCGATTGTTACGGGATTTATGGCGAGAAAAAAAGCCGCTCAAAATCCGAACGAGTACGGCGGAAGCGGCTTGGCTCTGGCGGGCATCATTACCGGCGCGATCGGAACTTTGTTTTTGATTTTGCTCGTAATTTATATTGTCGTCGTTCTCGGTGTTATCGCCGGACAGGGATTGTAATCGATTTACCGGTAATGAAAACGGCTTAGATGCTTTTTTGAATTACGGAAAATTAAAAATTTGTCAGTAAAGCCTGCCGGCGTTTTCACAAAGGCGGGCTTTTTAAGTTATAATAAAACTGTTCATTTACGAAAAATTATGTCAATTATCACTGATGTTATTCAATCAACAGTTGCCGTTATAAAAGGTATGCGGCGCACGCTTGCCGAAATTCCCAGGGAAAAATGGACGGTTCAGTATCCGGATGATCCGATCACCGTTCAGCCTCGTTACAGGGGAATGCATCTGCTTCACGTAGACGAAAACGGTAAGGAAAAATGCGTTGCGTGTTATTTATGCGCGGCGGCTTGCCCGTCGGACTGTATCTATATCGAAGCCGAAGACGACCCGCGCCCGTATGAACAAAGAGTCGGTCGCGACGAGCGTTTCGCAAAGGTTTACAATATCGATTATAACCGCTGTATTTTCTGCGGTTTCTGCGTTGAAGCCTGTCCGAAAGACGCCATCACTCACGGTTATAATTTCGAGATTTCAGTTTACAACCGCTCGGATTTGCTGAAAACAAAAAACGATTTGCTGATCACAAAGCAAAAACAATCCAAAAATTACCGGGTCGCGCTTTCATCCGAAGACGTCGATTCGGAATATAAAGAAGTTTAAGAAAGTGAGCAGAAAGCAGGTTTGATTACGGCAAAGCCTTCCGCGTATTTAAGTCTCTACCGCTCACGCGACTTACTTTCTGCCGGACGGGAAAATGAAATGCAAGGTTTTCAAAATTCATCTCGATGAAGACGCGCGAAACTTTGAAGAAGTAAAACTCAACAAGTTTCTCGAAAGCGTGAAAGTCAGCCAAACTTTCGCATCGGCGATTAATAATGAATTCTGGTCGATCCTTGTATTTTACGAAGATGCGAATTCTTCGAATCAAAACGCAACAAAAACGGCAGTCGAGCCGCAGAAAATCGTATCGACTGAAACGGCTGGCGAAACGGCGAAAAGCGCTCCCGAGCCGATAGCCGCAACGCCAGAACAGGAAGAACGATTTAACCGTCTAAAGCTCTGGCGCAACGAGCGCGCCGCTCTCGACGGCTTGCCGCCGTATATGATCGCCCAAAACGATTCATTGATGCAGATCGCGGTGTCGGACGTGAAAACGCCGGAAGATTTAATCTCCATCAAGGGTTTCGGCGAAAAACGCGCACAGAAATACGGCGAACAAATAATCGAAGTTTTAACAAAGTAAAACTGTTGTATAATCAAAACCGTGGATACAACCCTGCTGCCGCCAACCCGCAAAGGAAGAAATTACGAAATAAAAGCACTGGGCTTACGCGAATTTGCCGGTTTGCGGCGCGACGACGAACGTCTCAACCCGTTCGAGCTGGCTCGATACGCAAAGCTTCTGGTCGCGACATTTGCTCAGGTCGAGCCGTTTCTCTCCGATGAATCGAAATCGCATTTATTAAAAGAAGGGAAGGATTCCTGGTCGGGCGGAGCGTGTTCGCAAATGCTTCCGGACGGGAAAAAACTCATAATTCTGAATCCGACGCACGGGGAAAACCGGCAAAACGCGACTTTGATGGAAGAAATCTGTCACGTTTTTCTCGGTCATAAACCGTCTCGCCTGGCGATTGAAACCCAGAATAAACAGGGCAAAGTAATAGCGCGCGATTACCACGCGGAAATCGAAGAAGAAGCTTATTCGGTCGGGGCGGCGGCGCTCGTGCCTTACGCGGCTCTGCGGCGTTTTGTCGAGCAGGGCAAAACATCCAGAGAAATCGCGCGTCATTTTAACGTCAGCCGCGAGCTGGTCGAATACAGGATGAAGGTTTCGAGACTTTGGGAAGAATATAAATCAAGAGTCTTAACAGGTTAAGCGCTATTCTTTTTTTCTTATTAAATGATTGAACAAAATAATCAAGCTTTTGCAAACACGCAGCTTTCGACGGTTGATAAACTGCGAATGCTGCTCGATATCACCAAAACCATCAGTCGCTCGCTCGATCTCGACGAAGTTCTGAAATTGGTGATGGATACGCTCGGCTCTGTTCTTCCGTACGACGCCGCGGGAATTTATCTGCTCGAATCAAAAAACGAATCCGACAATCAATATATCTTTAAATCCAAGGCTCTGCGCGGTTATGAAATCAGCTTCGCCTTGATCGAACCGCGACTGAGAATCGGCGAAGGCTTTATCGGATATGCCGCGCAAACCGGAAAATCTTTAATATCACACGACGTCAGCACGGATTCGCGCTATTTTCCCGGACGAGAGAAAACCAGATCGGAGATGGTCGCGCCGATTATCTCAAACGATAAAGTTATCGGAGTTTTCGATCTCGAAAGCGATGATTTAAGCGCGTATACAGACGACGATTTGTCGGTTTTACAATTACTTGCGTCACAAGTCGCGATTATTATCGAAAAAGTTCAGCTGCACGAACAAGTGGTTGAAAAAAAACGCATGCAGGCGCAGCTCGAAATCGCAAGGCAAGTCCAACTCGAACTTCTCCCGGATCAAGACCCGAATCTCAACGGTTTTGATATCAGCGCTTATATTTTTCCGACCGAAGAAGTTTCCGGCGATTATTACGATTGGGTAAAAATGTTTGACGATCAAATCGGGATTGTCGTTGCCGATGCGGTCGGAAAAGGAATACCGGCAGCGCTTTTAATGTCGTTTTTGCGCGCCTCTTTGCGTTCGGGCATGCAAGTCGGATACGCTCCGCACATAGCGCTTTCAAAAGTCAGCAATCTGCTGTGGGATTCGGTTGAAGAGCATCAGTTTATCACGGCGATTTACGGCATTCTCGACGTGACGAATAAAACCTTCGTGTTTTCAAACGCCGGACATAACCCGCCATTGCTGATTAAGCCGAGCGGAGAATTCCGGTACGTCGAATACGGCGACATTCCGCTCGGAATGTTTCGCGATATTCATTATCACCAGCATTTTATACGTTTCGAACAGGGACAGGTGATGATTATATACACCGACGGAATCACGGAAGCGACCGATCAGAAAGGCGTAGAATATGGAAATGAAAGGCTCGCGAAAAGGGTTCTCGAATGCATAGATTTACCTGCAAAAGAAATGATCGATCACATTCGCAAAGGCGTCGCTGATTTTACGGAAAGAAAATTTCTCGATGATGACGGAACGCTTTTTATCGTTAAGGCTTTGTAAAGATAACTTCTTCGCTTGAAACAGTTAAAACAATAGTTAGAGGTTTTAAAAAGAACGAAGCGGAAGGCTTCAAAAGTTTAATTTGAAGCCTTCCGCGTTCCTTCGGTTGTTTGAAATTTTTAATGAGCGGTCATCGAACAATGAACAATGTCGCCGCCCGGAACAATCGTTGCCCGATAGTCCCCATAATTTATTTTTTTATTTTCAGTTGAAAAAGAATAAACATCAAAGCCGTAAGCATCTAAAAAATCAGCTAAATCTAAAGAATTATCAAGATAAATAACTTCTGGAAAGCCAAGTTCTGCGCGAATCTCAAGCAGTCTTTCGAGGACCTCAAGCGGTGCAAAACATTTTACCGGATCATTATAAGTTGCCATTTTACTGCCTCCTTGTCTTTTTGCCCGTAACTGCTCTGGCATCTCTTTGATTACGTCGGGCAACTAAAAGTTGTTCATTATTTTTACCGACGTATAAAATGTTCCTGCGGCATCGCGCGGGTATAAAATCATTGTTATTTAAAATCATTGTTATTTAAGGAATAATCATTTAAGATAAATCAGTACCTATTTACAAAAGGAGTAAAGAAAATGAGAAGTGATCTGTTGCGGTTTTTATCTTCGACGGCAATAGTTGTTTTATTGTCAGCTTTTGCTTTCTCACAAGATTCCCGCGTGCTTTCGGCAGTTGGCGATATGTATGTAATATCGGCAAAAGCGGGCGGCGTAAATTATATTGAAGGAAAAGTATCAATCGCCCGCAACCAGGGGAAAAGCGGATTGTTGTTAAAAGGCGACAATGTTGAAATCAGCGATAAGGTTTCAACCGGAGCAAACGGCAAGGCTGAAATTTTGCTGAATCCCGGATCGTTTGTCCGTTTGTCGCAAAACTCGAATCTCGAATTCGTTTCGACCGAACTTGATAATCTTCAAATCAAGTTAAACAGCGGAAGCGCAATGTTTGAGGTTTTTGCCGATAAAGACTTCAGCGTCGCGATTAATACTCCGAAATCAAATTTTAACCTGATTCAATCGGGCGTTTACAGAATTGATATTTTGCCGGACGGAACGGAAAAGATCGAAGTCTGGAAAGGTAAAGCGCAAATCGGAGCTTCCGAAAAAGCCGTCGTTAAAGGCGGAAAAGCCGCGATTATCGTAAATGGCGAGCAGCAGATTGCAAAATTCGACCGCGACGATCGCGATGAATTTGAAACCTGGAGCAGAGACCGCGCGCGAGATCTGGCAAAAATCAATTCGAAACTGGAAAGAAGAATGATGACCAATTCCTTGGTTAATTCTTTTAATCAAAGCGGGTGGAATTTTTATGACAGTTTCGGCGTCTGGGTTTACAGCCCTCAGTTCGGAACCAGTTGCTTTCTTCCGTTCGGGTACGGGTGGCGCTCACCGTACGGTTTCGGTTTAGGTTATAACTTCGGCAATTACAATCTGCCCTGGTATATTTTCCAGCAGCCGAATACAAATACTTCAGCGCCGGTAAATACGAATCCGGCACCTGCTGCAAACCAAAATATCGCCAAACCGAGAAGAGAAACATCGGTTCCGCCGTTTGCCAGAGTGCGCGTAAACGAAGTTCGCGATCCTGTCTACAATGACACCTTTAGTCCGGCGATGCCCTCGAGAAGCGCCGCCCCGTCGGTAGTTTTTCAGCCTGCTCCCGCTCCGTCGGAAACGGGTGCTAAGACAAGAGGCAATTAAACGGTTAATGTTTAATCCGAATGAAAAAAAAGCGAGAGTAACTTCTCGCTTTTTTTTATTTTTCATTATTTTACGGGGTAAATCGAATAATTTTTACGTGATAAATCGAATAATCGCGGCTGTGCCGTTTTGGGTTTGATTTGAGTGTTCTTTCAAAAACGGTTCCAGGATCAGAATGAGCGATTGTATACCGTTGAAAATTGTGTGAAGAATAATGCACGGAAGAAGATTTTTGGTTTTAGCGCGAATCAGCGTAAGAATCAGGCTGAGCAGGCATATCAAAATTATCGTCGAATAGCTCGGGTAATACTGCGGCACGTGAACGAGAGCAAAAAGCGCGGTAACAATTATTACGGCGGCGACAATGCCGAAAGTGCGTTGAAAAGCCGAGTATAAAATTCCCCTGTAAATAACTTCTTCGACAATCGGCGCGGTAAAAGTAGCCATAAACGCGACTACATAAACGGCTGTGCGCGAGCTTCGCAAAATTCGCAGCAATTCGTTGTCGCTTTCGGGCAGAAAATTGCCGACAATTGCGGCGACAACAAAAAATCCGCCGAGAATCAACAAACAATTCCACCACTTAAATCCGCCCCATTCCCAACCTAAAGTTTTCCGAAACGAAAACGTTTTATACCTTGTGACGACAAGCCACGAGAGCAGAAGCGTTAAAAGGTGCGCCGGAATAATAGCCAGTATATTTAAGACGATCGCCGTCGGGTCTTTTTGTAAAAAATCCATCAACTGCGTCGAATCAAGCCCGATAATGCCTTTTTGCATCATATACGGAAGCATAAAAAGATTCGGCAAAAGGGCGATAAAAAAAACGCTTGCAGCCCAAACGCCGAGAGCCGTTCCGCTTGTCCACGGCGGATTGTCGGGCGCGGGCTGGATTAAAGCATGAGATGTTAGGTGTGAATGTTCCGTTTGCGAAGGCTGATCTTCAGGCGGTGTAGTTTCTTCTTTTTGCACGAAAGAAGTTTAACTAAAATCGGTTTAATGTTCAAAGTTTATGAGCGGAAGCAAAACTTTTGTATTTCATTTGTATTTCAAACGTTTTCAGGCTTCGAAAATCATTCGCAGCCAAATATAAAAACCAAATATAAAAAACTTTCGGTTTCGAACCTTGAAGTTTAAAGCGAATAATTATACTGTGTAATTCCGTGGAGCATCACGGAAACAATCCCCGAAAAAACATTATCGCAATCATTCCGGCGCGCTATCAGTCTGCGCGGCTGCCGGGTAAATTGCTGCTGCCTTTAAGCGGAAAGCCTTTGATTCTGCATACGGCGGGGCAAGCGCGGAAAGCCGTAAATATCGACCGCGTGATCGTCGCGACCGACGATCAGAGAATTTACGATGTCGCGCGCGAGAATGGTTTCGAAGCGGTAAAAACCTCGCCGGATCATCAAAGCGGCTCCGACCGAATCGCCGAAGTCGCCGAAAAAATGCCGGAGCATTCGATCATCGTTAATGTACAGGGCGACGAACCTTTGATTTCTCCTTCGACGATTGAAAAAGCTGTCGATTCGCTTATTCGGGATGAAACCGTAAACGTTGCGACGACCTGCGAAGCCATCTGCGATATAAAAGATGTTTTAAGCCCGGATGTCGTTAAAGTGACGATTGATAAAAGCGGATTCGCGCTTTATTTTTCGCGCTCGCCGATTCCGTTTCCGCGCGAAGCGGTCGCGAAATACGGCAACCTGGAAAACGCTTTATTAAATGAAAAAGACGCGCTCGCGCTTTATAGAAAACATACGGGGCTTTACGTTTACCGGCGCGAATTTCTGCTAAAATATACAAAGCAAAAGCAAACAAATCTAGAAAAAACCGAGTTACTCGAACAGCTTCGGGTATTGGAAAACGGCGAAAGAATAAAAGTTGTCGAAGTTTCCGAGAGCTCGATCGGCGTGGATACGCGCGAAGATTTCGAAAGAGTGCGGAGAATTTTAGAAAAAGCCGGAGAGCGGTTTTGAATTTAATATAATTTAATATTATGAGTGACCGGCTCGGCTTATTATTTTTCGTTTTATTAATCGTCGGCATATACGCCGGTTTGAAAACGTTGAGTAAGCCCGTCAAAAGAACGGAAGCGGAATTCGAGCGAAACGCGGCGGAAAGCGCTTCGGTGCTCGGCGCGAGTATGAACGCGCTGCAGGAATTGTTGAACCCGGAAGCGGCGAAAGCCAAAGAAGTGCAGACACAGATGAACGAAGGTCGCTACGCGAAGAAAAAACGCGAAGGAAAAGCGAGCGGCGAAAAGATTTAATCGAGGAAGATATCGAGGAAGATAATGAGTGAAAATAAAACAAAATATATTTTTGTAACCGGCGGCGTGGTGTCGAGTTTGGGTAAAGGTCTGGCGGCGAGTTCGATCGGCTGTTTGCTTGAATCGCGCGGCGCTCGCGTGCAGATGATGAAGCTCGACCCGTATATCAATGTCGATCCGGGAACAATGTCGCCGTTTCAGCACGGCGAGTGCTACGTGACGGACGACGGCGCGGAAACCGACCTGGATTTGGGACATTACGAGCGGTTTACAAACGCTGTTTTGACGAAGGCGAACAACTGGACGAGCGGAAGAATTTATCTGTCCGTGATTGAAAAAGAACGGCGCGGCGATTACCTTGGCAAAACGATCCAGGTAATTCCGCACATTACAGACGAAATCAAAAAAGCCGTGCGCGTCGTCGCGGAAAAAGACAGCCCGGATGTTTTGATCGTTGAAATCGGCGGAACGGTCGGCGACATCGAAAGCTTGCCGTTTATGGAAGCCATCCGCCAGCTCGGAAACGAGGAAGGACGCGGAAACGCTTTATACGTGCACGTCACACTCGTGCCGTATATCGCCGCCGCCGGGGAACTGAAAACCAAACCGACGCAGCATTCGGTCAGGGAATTAAGGGAAATCGGCATTTCGGCGGACATTTTGTTGTGCCGCTCGGAAAAGCCTCTGTCCAAAGATTTGCGCCGGAAAATAGCTTTGTTTTGTAACGTACAGGAAAACGCCGTGATTGCGGCTCTGGACGTAAAAACGATTTACGAAGTTCCGCTCGCGTTTCACGAGCAGGGGCTTGACGATTTAATCGTTAAAGAATTACAGCTCGAAGAGAAGTTTCCGATCGCCGATTTAAACGATTGGCGCGAGCTCGTTTCAACGATCAAACAGCCTTCCGAAGGCGAAGTTAAAATCGCGATTGTCGGTAAATACGTGGAGCTGGAAGATTCATACAAAAGTTTGCGCGAAGCTTTAACGCACGCGGGCGTCGCAAATAATTTGCGCGTAAATGTAAACTGGATCGAATCGGAAAGTTTGCTCGACGACGAAAATTATCAAACGCGCCTTCAGGATTTCGACGCGATTTTAGTTCCGGGCGGTTTCGGTAAACGCGGAATTTTGGGAATGATTCGCGCCATCGAATTCGCGCGCAAATCAAAAACTCCGTATTTCGGCATCTGTCTCGGAATGCAGACGGCTTGCATAGAATTTGCCCGAAACGTCCTTAATCTCCGCGATGCCGATTCGACCGAATTTAATCCCGACACGCCTTTTCCCATTATTTTTAAGCTGCGTGATTTGGTAAACGTCGAAGAGCTCGGCGGTACAATGCGTTTAGGCGCGTGGCAATGCCGGCTTAAAGAAGGAAGCCTTGCTCGCGAAATTTATCATAACTCGCCGGAAATTTCCGAACGTCATCGTCACCGCTACGAGTTTAACCCGGAATTTCGCACCGCTTTAGAAAATGAAGGTTTGATTTTCAGCGGCGTTTCGCCCGACGGAAAATTTATCGAAATGATTGAGCTGCCGCGAGCGGTTCACCCGTTTTTTATCGGCTGTCAATTTCACCCGGAATACAAATCGAAACCGCTCGACGCGCATCCTTTATTTGTTTCGTTTGTTCAAGCCGCACAAGAAAATCGTCTGAAAAGCGAGAATCTAAAGGATGACGTGACAAGCGATAAAAAAATCGAAATTCCGGAGCGCTCGATGAGCGTCGGCGACGAATAAATGTAAATTGTAAATATGGAAATCAGAAAAGTCGGTTTGTCTGATTTGGAGGAATTACGGGAAATCGGCGGCAAAACTTACCGGCATCATTACGAACATCTCTGGAAACAGGGCGGAGTCGAGTGGTATATCGACAGGTGTTTTAATGAGAGATTTCTTGAGAGTGATTTAACCGATCCGAACGTGGAGTATTACATCATCAAAAACGACGTGGAAAACGTCGGGATGATGAAACTGGTTTTGAAAAAAACAGTTTTGGAAACGGAAATCGAAAACGCGCTTTATCTCGAAAAACTTTACTTTGTCAAAGACTGGACGGGAAAAGGCGCCGGGAGAAAATCAATCGAATTCGCGCTTGAGCGCGCGCGAAAACTCGGGCGCCGATGCGTTTGGCTGATGGCGATGGACACTTCAGCCAAACCGATCGCCGCTTATGAGAAATCCGGCTTTACGCAGCATTCGCAAACGCGGCTAGGCAGCGAGTTTGAATTGATGAAAGAAGAATTTCGCGGCATGATCGTGATGACGAATTGTTTAAGAAAAAATGGAAATTAAATCATTTCAGGTTGGCAATGTCGCTTTCGGCGACGGGAGTTTAACTTTTATATTGGGTCCGTGCGTTGTCGAATCGGCTGAACACGCGCTTTTTATGGCGCGGCAAATCAGCGGCATCTGCAAAAACGTCGGCGTCGATTTCGTTTACAAATCTTCGTTTGATAAAGCGAACCGCAGCTCGATCGAAAGTTTTCGCGGCGGCGGAATGGAAAAAGGCTTGGAAGTCCTGGCTCAGGTCAAAAGGGAAATCGGCGTTCCGGTTATCACGGACGTGCATGAAACGTGGCAGGTTGAAAAGGTTGCGGAAGTGGCGGACGTTATTCAAATTCCCGCGTTTCTTTGCCGCCAGACCGATTTGCTGGTTGAATCGGCAAAATCCGGCAAAGCCGTAAACGTAAAAAAAGGACAGTTTCTCGCGCCGTGGGACGCGAAAAATATTGTCGAGAAGCTGCAAGAAGCCGGGTCGGATAAAATTCTTCTGACCGAGCGCGGCGCAAGTTTCGGTTACAATAACCTGGTTGTCGATCTGCGAAGTTTTCCTGTTATGAGAAGTTTCGGCGTTCCGGTTGTTTTTGACGTGACGCATTCGCTGCAGCTTCCGGGCGGACTCGGCAAGGCAACTGGCGGGCAAGCCGAATACATCGAACACTTTGCGCGCGCGGGTGTCGCCTGCGGAGTGGATGCCGTATTTATGGAAGTTCATGACAATCCGGCGAAAGCTCCGAGCGACGGACCGAATCAATTGCCTTTAAACAAATTAGAAAAATTACTTGTGAAATTAAAAGCAATTCACGCTTTGGTTAATTCCGAGCAATAAGTAAACCAGACAAAATTTTCAGCCCAAGAGAGACTAAAACTAAATATGTCCCGAAATAAAATTCACCGGTTTTCATTACTTTCCTTTTTTATATTTGTTTTCTCGATAAATATTTTTGCCCAGGACGAAAGCCGCGCCTCAAAAACCTGGCACGTCCAAAAATACGATTTGACAGCCGCTTTGCCGCAAAATGAAGCGGAAAGGTATTTACAAGTAAAAGCGGTTTTGAATTTAAAAAACGTGGGAAGCGCCGCCGCATCGCGTTTGACGCTGCGAATTAATCAAAATGCTGAAGTTTCGGCGGTTAAAATCAACGACGCGGTTGCTGATTTTACAAAAGGTGAAGAAAAAACCGGGACGGGAATTTTACAAAGAATAATACTGCGAACGCCTTCGATCCCCGCAAACGGCGCTTTGAACGTTGCCGTCGAGTATAAATTAAAAGTTGATGAAAATTCCGGCTTAAATGCGATCTCGCCGATCGGTTCGCAATTTCTTCCGCTTTCATACTGGTATCCGACGCCGAACAGCTGGTTTTTCGCACGCGGCGCCGATTCAGCGCCGTTTCGTTTGCAAATAAACGCTAACGGACAAACGGCTGTTTCCTCGGGAGCGCAAACGTCCGGCGCTTTTGATCAAAGTATTAACGGGCAGCCTTTTTTCGCAACCGGAAACTGGGAAACGGCAAATTCTGCGGGCGTTTCGGTGTTTTTACCGAAAGGCGCGGGCGCTGAAGAACAAAAACGCGCGAGTGAATTGGCGGCTTTAGCAAATGAAGCGAAAACTTTTACGACAAGTCTCTTAGGCGCGATTCCGGACGTGCCCGTAAAAATAGTTTCGGTTCGGCGCGGCGCGGGGTTTTCGAGCGGCGGAACGATTTTTGTTGACGAGGACGTTTTTCGTCGCCAGAAAATCGATTCGCAAACCGCTATGACAATTGCCGATTCGATTGCAAAGCTCTGGATAGGCAACACCGTTTTAGTCGGCGGTGAAGGTTTCGGCGTGATTCGCGAAGGCTTGACGCGTTTCATCGCTACGCAATTTTTCGAATCGAAATATGGAAAAGACGTCGCCGACGTCGAGCGCCAGCGCCAGCGAACCGCTTATGCCGCTATTGCAAGGCGTGATTCTCCTTTAATTTCCGTATCGCCGCTCGATGATTATTATTTCCCGGAAGTAGCTAATAAAGGAGCGATGATCTGGCGCTTGCTTGCAAAAAGAGTCGGACAGGACGAGTTTTTCAACTTGCTGCGCGCAAATATGAAAGACGGAAGTCTGGATTTAGCCGAAATCCGCGCCGCTTTTTCCAATCAGAAAGAGTTTATCGATTACGCTTTCGATCAAGTGACTGATATGAATTTGCTGGTCGGCTTGCCGCAGGTGAGCGGAGCGGAAACAAAAGTCGCATTAAGGAATACAGGCTCAATCGACGCATCTGTTACGGTTAACGCTATAACGCAAAACGGAGAAAACCTGACGGCGCAAACGACCATTCCGGCTAAAAATTTTGGCGAAGTTGTTTTTAAAACCGGAAGTAAGATAGTTAGAACCGAAATTGATAAAGAAAAACTTTATCCGCAAAGCGACTATTCTGACGATATCGCTCCGCGTCAGCTCGATGAAAGCGATCCGCTTTTAGTAATTAAACGAGCCTTTGATAAACAGGATTACGCCTCGGCTGAAAAATACGCGAGAAACGTTCTGCAGGCAATGCCGCGTTTTGATGAAGTTAGAACTTATCTCGGACGCGCGCTTTTTGCACAGGGAAAATCCGCCGAAGCCGAAAGAGAGTTTCAATCGATTATAGAAGAGAAATTGCCGACGGCTCGAAGTTTAGCGTGGTCAAATGTCGGATTGGGCGAGATAAGTTTGAAAAACGGACAATCGGCAAACGCGGTTAAATATTTTGACAATGCCGTTAAATCAGACGCCGAATACGGAGCGACGCTCGCCGCCCGTCAAGGTCGCAGCAAATTGAATGCTAATGCGGTAATTGATGAAAGCATAAAAGCCTATTTTGCACAGTTTGATAAAATCGCCGTTTCAAACAGAAAAGCGGATATGCAGGGCTTATTGCTTTCCGGAGAAGTTTCAAAATTTGCCGCCGGTATCAGCGGACAAACCGAACAGTGGCAAACCAAAATATTGAGTGTCGATAAAATAGACAATGATAACGTATTGATCGAATCGACTCTTAATATTAAATTGCTCAATCGAGAGCCTGAAACAGGCATTGCCGTGTATCGTTTATCGAGAGCGGGAAACATCTGGAAGTTAAGCGGCGTGGAGATGTTTGAAATTAGATAGTCGAATCAATTTATGAGCAAACTGATTCTAAGAAAGAACATCTTAATTCGAGCAAAAAAAGTAAAGCTGCTTTTAATGGATTGCGACGGTGTTTTAACCGACGGCAGGCTTTACTTTTCCGAACAGGGAGAACATCTAAAAGTATTTAACGTAAAAGACGGACAGGGCTTGGCGCTCTGGCATAAAGCCGGTTTTCGTTCCGGGATAATCAGCGGAAGAAACGCTGAAGAAATTTTGAAAAAAAGAGCAACCGAAATCGGAATGCATTACATCAAAGCTTGCTCTCTGGATAAGATTCGAGATTTTGAAGATATTTTGAAAAAAGAAGGACTCACTGCGCAGGAAGTAGCATTTGTCGGTGATGACATCGGGGATATCGGCTTGATGCAAAAAGTAGGATTTCCGATTGCTGTCGCTGATGCCGTAAAAGAAGTGAAATTTAATGCTGTTTATAAAACAAAAGTAAATGGCGGACACGGCGCTATAAGAGAAGTAACGGATTTACTTTTGAAAGCGAAAAAAAGTGCGGTCTAAAGTTAAAAAAGTATTTGTGTTGTTTTTGATTCGGCAACCTGCGAATTGCTTAAAACATCTAAATTAATACTTATAAGCTTAGATAGATTAAAGCGTGAATTTTGTTTGTTTGAATAGTAAATACATTTACAAGAACTACTTCATAAAACAAATTCATTTTCGTTTATAAATTATTCAGAGGCGGCTTGACAAGGTTAAGGTAAATGTATAAATTACATATTTGCCTCTGACAATACTTTGATTGACTAGAAAGAGAAAAGTTAAAAAGTTCGATTTGAGGTTGACAAATAAAATTGGTTCTGTATAATCAATAATTTCGCCCCAACAAAAAAAGTTGAGGTTGAAAAACAAAAGATTGATATTTGAAAACTAGATATGCGAGTCCATGTGTTAATTCAAAACGGTTCGTTTTAGGACGAATCGCGAACAACAAAAAAAGAAGAACTAGGATATATTAACGAGAG
Source organism: Acidobacteriota bacterium (assembly GCA_025463125.1). Taxonomy (GTDB): domain Bacteria; phylum Acidobacteriota; class Blastocatellia; order Pyrinomonadales; family Pyrinomonadaceae; genus SXVE01. Next base: position 15,372 of record JAOAPX010000126.1, read on the forward strand.
TTTGATCCTGGC
>JAOAPX010000128.1 GCA_025463125.1 Acidobacteriota bacterium
GCGTTCGACACGCTCGAAAAATACTGGCGCGGCGAGACGATTCCGCCGCAAATTATCAACGAAGACCGGTTTTTCGACGCGTCGAACGCGGCGCAATTCGTTGAAGAAGCTTATTAAAACAGATTAGCCGCGGATTTACGCGGAAAACGCGGATTAAATCAGTGAATAATCAATAACTGAAAACGAAAAATTAGCTAATGAACGATTTTCACTGATTAGTTTTTAACTTTTCTTAAATTCGCGTTCGTCTGCGAAAATTCGCGGCAGAAAAATAAAATGGCTAATAATGAACCGCTTTTGCGGATGCAGCACATCAGGAAGGTTTTCTCGGGCGTCGTCGCGCTCGACGATGTGAATTTTACGCTCGAGCGCGGCGAAGTTCATTCGCTGGTCGGCGAAAACGGCGCGGGAAAATCTACTTTGATCAAGGTGATGACCGGCGCTTATAACCGCGACGGCGGCGAGATGTTTCTCGAAGGCGTACCGGTTAATTTCCGCGCGCCCGAAGACGCGCAGCACGCGGGCGTCGTCGCCGTGTACCAGGAAGTAAATCTTTTGATGTTTCGCACCGTTGCGGAAAACATTTTTCTCGGGCGCGAGCCGCGCCGTTTCGGTTTGATCGACTGGTCGAAAATGAATCGTGAAGCCGGGGAAATTCTGCGAAATTTAGGTTTGCAGATCGATCCAAAAGCGGTTTTGGGAAGCTTAAATATCGCATCGCGGCAAATGATCGCCATCGCGCGCGGCGTTTCTCTGGGCGCGAAAATCCTTGTGCTCGATGAGCCGACAAGCTCTCTGACCGAGCGCGAAGTCGGGCTTTTGTACGACGTTATCCGCCGTTTGAAAGCGCAGGGAACCGGCATCGTTTACATCTCGCACCGTTTCGACGAGCTTTACGCCGTTTGCGATAAAGTGACGGTTTTGCGCGACGGGAAATACATCGCGACGCGACCGCTCGCCGGACTCGAAAGAATCGATTTAATTTGCCTGATGCTCGGCAAACAGCGTGAAGATTTGGAAAAGAAAGGCGCGACCGCTTTCGGCGAACATCACGAAGCGCAAATGCCGGAACCGCTGCTTGAAACCGAGAATTTAACGCGCGGGCGGCGCTTAAAAAACGTTTCGATCAAAGCCGGGCGCGGCGAAATTCTCGGGATGGCGGGCTTGCTCGGCAGCGGCAGAACGGAAGTCGCGCGGGCGGTTTTCGGCGCGGACGAAGTGGACGCGGGCAAAGTCTCGCTCGAAGGAAAACCTTTGAATCTGCGCTCGCCGAGCGACGCGATTCGCGCCGGAATCGCGTTTTTATCCGAAGACCGCAAAGCCGAAGGCATTATTCCCGAATGGTCTGTCAGGGAAAATATGACGCTCGCCGCATTGCCCGCGCTGACAAGTTTGGGCGTGGTTTCAAGAGCGAAACAAAACGAGATCGTCGATAAATTTATGCGGCGTCTCGGCATAAAAGCTTCGAGCGGCGAGCAGAAAATCCGCGAGCTTTCCGGCGGCAACCAGCAGAAAGTTCTGCTGGCGCGCTGGCTTTGCAAAAATCCGAAGTTTTTAATTTTAGACGAGCCGACGCGCGGCATAGACATCGGCGCGAAAGGCGAGATCCAAAGCCTTATCAACGAATTAGCCGACGAAGGCTTGGGCGTTTTGATGATTTCATCCGAACTCGAAGAGCTCGTCGAAGGCAGCTCCCGAATCGTCGTTATGCGCGACGGCGAATGCGCCGCGGAACTGCGCGGCAAAGATATTTCACAGGACGCGATCATCAACGCGATGGCGGAAACGAATTGAGAAAAGAGATGTCAGATGCCGGATGTCAGATGTCAGAAAGATCGAACGCTTACTGTTAACTTGCGCTTTCTACTCTTAAAACTGACATCCGGCATCTGACATCTGACATCTCCCCCAAAAACTTATGGCAGAAGCGATTACACAACCGGTGGCGGCAAAACGCGGCAGTTCGAGTTTTGCCGATTATGCGCCGACTTACGGCGCGGCGGCGGCGCTCGTTTTATTGATTCTGGCAAACGTGTTTTTGACGCCGAATTTCGCCGCGCTCGACAATTTTCGCAACATTCTTGTGCAGGTGACGCCGACGATGCTTGTCGCCGTCGGGATGACGTTTGTGATCGCGACGGGCGGCATTGATTTGTCGGTCGGCTCATTAATGGCTATTGCGTCGGCTGTCGCGGCGGTTTCGCTCGATTACGGCGCTTATCCGGCGATTCTGGCGGCGCTTGCCGTGGTTACGCTGATCGGCGCTTTTAACGGCTGGCTGATTGCGACCTTCAAAATTCAGCCGATTATCGTCACGCTCGCGCTGCTAATTGCCGGTCGCGGCGTCGCTCAGGTTATCAGCAACGGCGGGCAATTGATTCCGTTTTCCAATCCGAGTTTCGAATTCTGGGGCAAAGATTCGCTTTTCGGCATTCTTCCCGTCCCGGTTTTTGTCATGATCGTGATTATCGGGCTGGCTATTTTCGTTCTGCGAGCGACGATTTTCGGTCGTCACGTCATCGCCGTCGGCGGCAACGAAAACGCGGCGAGGCTTTCGGGAATCTCCGTTAATCGCACGAAAATAATGGTTTACGCTTTAAGCGGGCTGCTCGCCGGAATCGCCGGTTTGATTTACACGGCGCGTCTCGGCGCATCCGACGCGTCGCAGGTCGGGCAGACAATCGAGCTCGACGCGATTGCCGCAACCGTCGTCGGCGGAACCGCTTTAACCGGCGGACGCGCGACGGTTATCGGAACGGTCATCGGCGCTTTGATTATGCAAATCATCACGACGAGCTTCAATATGAACGGCATCAAGTTTTCGTACGCGCTCGTGATAAAAGCCGCGATTATCATCTTCGTCGTTTATTTGCAGCGTCCGAAATCGCATTAAAAGTTAATGAAGAATGGGACGTGCCATTTTCTTTGACATCGGTTGATTTTATAAAGGCTTAATCTTATGTCGAAAACTCAAAAAATTCTTCAATCGTTCTCACTCATTTTATTATTTTGTTTCGCCGTTTCCGCTCAATCGCGCTGGACGGAAAGAGAGGCGAACGATTGGTATGCGAAACAACCGTTTCTGGTCGGCTCAAACTTTGTTCCGGCGTCGGCGATCAATGAATTGGAGATGTGGCAAGCCGATACTTTCGATCCGCAGCGGATTGATACGGAGCTTGGCTGGGCGGAAAGTTTGGGGATGAACACGATGCGCGTGTTTCTTCACGATCTGGCTTATTCGCAAGACCCGGAAGGATTTAAGAAACGCTTAAATCAATTTCTGGACATTTCCGCAAAGCATAAAATCAAGCCGATGATCGTGCTTTTCGATTCGGTTTGGGACCCGAATCCGCAAACGGGGCGGCAGCGCGTGCCGCGTCCGGGCATTCACAATTCCGGCTGGGTGCAGTCGCCGGGCGCGAAAGCTCTGGCGGATCCGGCGCAATATCCGCGTTTGGAAAAATACGTGAAAGACGTTGTCAGCAGTTTCGCGCGCGACGAGCGCATAAATTCATGGGACATCTGGAACGAGCCGGACAACCGCAACGGCAACGATTACGCCAAACAAGACCCGCCGAATAAAATCGAGCTGGTTAATAAACTTTTGCCGCTCGCTTTTCAATGGGCGCGGTCGGCGCGTCCGGTTCAGCCTTTAACTTCGGGGATTTGGAAAGGCGACTATCCGAACACGGAAAAATTCGATTCGACCGAGCAGATTCAAATCGACAATTCCGACATTATTACTTTTCACTCTTACGACCCGGCGGACGAATTCGCCAAGCGCATAAAATTTCTGCAAAAACTCAATCGCCCGATTTTGTGCACCGAATATATGGCGCGTCCCAGAGGTTCGACATTCGTCGCCATTTTGCCGGTCGGCAAACGCTACAACGTCGGGATGATAAATTGGGGTTTTGTCGAAGGCAAATCGCAGACGATTTATCCCTGGGATTCGTGGGAAAGACCGTATGTCGATTACGAGCCTTGGATCTGGTTTCACGACGTTTTCCGAACGGACGGCACGCCTTATCTGCGCGAAGAAACCGATCTGATCAAGCGAATTACTGGGAAAACGAAAGCGCAGGCTGCCGCCGGAGCGCGTTAACTGCAAAGAGAGAATTCAGCCGCGGATTAACGCGGGTGAGCGGATTTGAAAAAGGGAAGCAACAGCGATGAAGCAGGCAAAAGGAATAAGCGGGATAAACGGAAAAATCAGGCGGCTTTTTTTATCGCTGCCGGTCCGTGTAAAAATATCCGCGTTCATCTGTGTTTATCTGTGGGCGATATTTTTCGCTCTAAACGCACCGGCGCAGACTTATACGAACCCGGTTATCGCCGGAGATTTTCCAGATCCGTCCGTCATTCGCGTCGGCGAAGATTATTACGCGGCGGCAACGACCGGCGGCTGGTCTCCGTTTTTTACGATCGCTCATTCCAAAGATTTAATTAACTGGAAAATCGTCGGCTCGGTTTTACCGCACAAACCCGCGTGGGTGAAAGGCGATTTTTGGGCGCCGGAAATCGCCGAAGATAACGGGAAGTTTTACGTTTTTTACACGGCGCGGCGTTTTGAAGGCGCAGGCAATAAAGGCACTTTGTGCGTCGCGGTCGCCGTTGCAGACAAGCCCGACGGAGCTTACACGGACAGAGGACCGCTGGTTTGCCAGGAAATGGGCTCGATCGACGCGTTTTTTATTCGCGATGAAAACAACAAACCGTATTTGATCTGGAAAGAAGACGGCAACGATCGCCGGAAACCGACATGGATGTACGCGCAGCAGCTCGATGAAAATTTAACGAAACTCATCGGAAAACCTAAAAAACTGTTTCGCAACAAAGGTTCCGGCTGGGAAAATCACGTCATCGAAGGTGCTAACATCGTTCGCCGCAATGGTTATTTTTATATGTTTTACTCGGGAAACGCCTGCTGCGGGCGAAGCTGCAATTACGCGATGGGCGTCGCGCGAAGCAGAAAACTGCTGGGCAAATGGGAAAAAAATCCCGCGAATCCCATCCTGGCGGCAAACGAAAAATGGCAATGTCCGGGTCACGGAACGCTCGTTCAAACGCCGGACGGCAGCGATTACCTGCTGTATCACGCGTATCGAAAACGCGCCGACGCTTTTAATATCGGGCGCGAAGCTCTGCTCGATAAAATCGAATGGACGCCCGACGGCTGGGCGACGATTAACAACGGTCGCGGCGCATCCGACAACGCGAATTTGCCGTTCGCTGCGGCAAAGCAGGAAGCGAATTTAACTTTTATCGATGAATTTGATACGCCGGTTTTAAATCCGGCTTATCAATTGCCGATTTCAAGACTGGAAAACATCGATTTGCGAGGCGGAACGCTGGCTTTTTCGGCTTCTGACGCGAACGAGTCGGTTATCGCGACCCGCGCCGTTTCAGGCAATTACACGGCGACGATTCTTTTAAAAAACACGCGGGCGGAAGCCGACGAAATCGTCGGGCTTTCGGCTTACGGCTGGCGCGGAGACGCCGTCGGAATCGGTCTCGGCGCGGGAAAAGTTTCCGTCTGGCGGCGTCAGGGCGGAAAACAGGAAATCGCCGCGACCGCTGAAGCCGGGACAGCCGAAAACGTTTATTTGCGTTTGAGCGCGACCGGCGGCGAGTTTTACCGCTTCGCTTACAGCCCGGACGGGATAAGCTGGACGGAATTTCCAAACAAGCTTGCCGGCAGCCACATCGAAGGCGCGCGCGTAGCTTTAACGCACGCCGGCAAAGACCAAACGGCAAGATTCGACTGGTTAAAAATTGAGCAAAAGGAATTTTAATGGTGAATTAAGGAAAGTTTTCCCGGTTTTGCATTCATCATTCACCATTCACCATTAATAAACATATGAGCCACAGCGAAACACTCAACGAAATCAACGCCGGCGCGGGGCGCTCGATGCGAGCGAAAATCGGTTCGTTTTTGCAGCAGCAAGGCGCACTGATAATGCTTCTGCTCGTCTGCGTTATCGGCTTTGCGCGTTACGAGGCGTTTCTCACGCCGGAAAATCTTCTCAACGTTTTGCGGCAAAATTCGATGCTCGGGCTGGTCGCGCTCGGGATGACGTTTGTTATTTTGACCGGCGGCATCGATTTGTCGGTCGGCGCGCTGCTCGCTGTGGCGGGCGTGATTGCGGCGAATTTGGCGGATCGAGGGCTTCTCGTCGCTCTTTCGGCGGCGATTGCGGCAACGACCTTTCTCGGTTTGATAAACGGTCTCGTAATCGCTAAAGCGCGAATTCAGCCATTTATCGTAACGCTGGCGATGATGATCGCGGCGCGAGGTCTGGCGCTGGCGGCGACCGGCGAGCAATCGGTCAGAATCACCGGCGCGAATGAAAGCTTCAACTGGCTCGGACGCGGTTTGATCGGCGATTTTCTGCCCGTTCCGATCTTGATTTTAATTATCGCTTTCGCGATCGGCTGGGTTGTGTTGAACCATACGAGATTCGGGCGCAACGTGTTTGCCGTCGGCGATAACGACGAAGCCGCGAGATTGATGGGATTGAATATTAATCGCGTAACCATTGCCGTTTACGCAATCAGCGGCGCGCTCGCCGGGCTTGCCGGCGTAATCCTGGCGTCGCGTCTGGGCACCGGGCAGCCGGTCGCGGGCATCGGCTGGGAGCTCGACGCGATCGCGGCGGTCGTCATCGGCGGAACGCTTCTGACCGGCGGGCAGGGAAGCGTTTTATCGACGCTCGTCGGCGTTTTGCTGCTCGGCGTGATTTTTAATCTTTTCAATCTCGAAGGTCAGATCAGCCCCTGGTGGCAGCTCGTTCTGCGCGGCGTGATTTTATTGTTTGTAGTAGTTGTGCAAAACCGCCTGACGCGGCTCGGCTAAATGATTTACAGCGTATTAAAAATATTATTCGCTATCGCCTTGTGTTTTTTGCCGCCGGCGATCAGCGCTCAAACCAATTCGCCGCCGACCGGCAAATCTTACAGTCCGAGCGAGCCGCAGCGACCGGCGACGACCGCGCCGCAGTTTCCTTCGCCTGTAACTTTCACGGACGTTTCGGCGCAAACGAACATCAATTTCAATCACGCCGCTTCGCCGACCTCGAACAAATTTCTGCCGGAAACAATGGGCGCGGGCGTCGCCCTGCTCGATTTCGATAACGACGGATTGCTTGATATTTACTTTACAAACGGCGCGGAAATCGGCGAAAAGATGCCGAAAGGCACGATGCCGGAAAAAACGGGCGCAAAATTCTGGAATCGTTTGTATCGTCAAAAAACGGCGGGTGTTTTCGAAGACGTCACGGAAAAATCCGGCTTAAAAGGCGAAGGCTACAGCTTCGGCGCGGCAGCGGGCGATTACAACCGCGACGGCTACGCAGATTTGTTTGTAACGCGTTACGGCGGCGCGACTCTTTATCGAAACAACGGGAACGGCGCTTTTTCCGACGTTACGAAAACGCTCGGCATCAGCGTCGAAGGCTGGGCGACTTCGACCGGATTTTTCGATTACGACAAGGACGGTCGGCTCGATATTTTTATCGCCCGTTATCTCGAATGGGATTTCGAAAAAGGCGCATTGATTTGCGGCGACGCTCGCCCGGGTTATCGAGCGTATTGCCATCCGGACAATTTCAAGCCGGTAAGCTCGATTTTGCTTCGACAGAAACCGGACGGAACTTTTGAAGACGCGAGCGAAAAATCGAAAATCTCGCAAAGCAAAGGAAAATCGCTCGGCGTCGCTTTCGCGGATTTCGACGACGACGGCTGGACGGATATTTTCGTGGCGAACGACAACGCCGACCAGCAGCTTTTTCGTAATAAAGGCGACGGCACGTTTGAAGATACGGCGCTGACGGCTGGCGTCGCTTTTGACGATAAAGGCAGGCGTTTCGCGGGAATGGGCATCGATATTGCCGATTATGATCTCGACGGTCGGCAGGACGCTATTATCACCGCGCTTTCCAATGAAACATACCCGCTTTACCGCAATTCCGGCGAATGGCTTTTCGATTACGTCACGCAGTCGAGCGGCATCGCGCAAATCACGATTTTAAGCGCGGGCTGGGGAATAAAATGGATCGACGCCGACAACGACGGCAGGCGCGATGTAATTGTCGCTCAAAGCCACGTTCTCGACACGATCGAAAAAACCACTTCATTTATAAAATACAAACAATCGCCGCTTTTAATGCGCAACACGGAAAAAGGATTTCAAAACGTTTCGTTTGCGGCGGGCGAAGTTTTTAAAAACGATTACGCCGCTCGCGGCTTGGCTTGCGGCGATCTGGACAACGACGGCGACGCGGATATAGTTATCGCGCAAACCGGCGGAAAGCCGCTTATTTTGCGCAATAACGGCACGAAAAATCAATGGGTCGGGCTTGATCTGCGCGGCGAAAAAAGCGCCCCGAACGGTGAAGGCTCGCGCGTTACGGTTTTTGACGCGGCTAATAAAAAACAAATTTTCGATTTGAGCAACTCGGGAAGCTATCTTTCAGCCGGCGATTCGCGCGTTCTCGTCGGTCTCGGCGCTTTTGGCGCAAAGAAAATCGAGATTCGCTGGGCGAGCGGTAAAATACAAACCCTGGAAAATCCGTCTGTAAACCGTTATCATATAATCAAAGAGAAATAGATTTATTGGAGGTTTTTTGTCGAGGTATGAACGAAGGACGTTACAATCAAACCGAAATCGAGCGTTTTACAAACGAAGCGATAAGCGACGGATTTTGCATTCTGCGCGAACATTTTCCGAAAGAAAAATTGCGGATGTGGCGCGAGAAGTTTACTCCGCTGCTCGAAAAGCACATCGAACTTGAAGGCGATCTGAAAAATCGCGGCTCCGAGCGTTACTACGTGACTTTGCCGTTTGACGCGCCGTTCGCCGACGAAGAAATTTTTGCCGACCCGGACGTTTTAGCGATCGTCGAAAACCTGGTCGGAAAAGACTTTACAATGGTTCAGCTGGCGAGCGATACGCCGCTTTTGGGTTCGGATTATCAGGAAATTCACCGCGACGCGCCGCCGCTTTTCCCGGAAATCGAAAACGAAACTCCGTCTTTTCAGCTTGCCGTAAATTTTCCGCTCGTTGACGTGACGCCGGAAAACGGACCGTTTGAAGTGGCGCGCGGAACGCATTCCGTCACAAAAGAAGCGGGCTTGAAAATGATCGAATCAGGCGAAAGACCGATCGAGCCGGTTTGTCTTTCGCTCGGCGATGTGATGATCCGGGACGTGCGCGGTCTGCATCGCGGAACGCCGAATAAAACCGACGAGCCGCGCCCGATGTGCGTGATCGGCTACAGCCGCAGATGGCTTTTCCGCCCGGAAGTTTCGGTAAGCATTCCTCGCGCCGTCTGGGAAACGCTCTCTCCGCAGTCAAAACATATGCTGCGGTATAACCCGATTGTAGAATCGCTCGAAGACGCGCCGAAAACCGAAGTTTACCAGGCTTTCGCTTACTAATAAGCGCTGAATTTATTAAGCGACGCTTAAAGGAGCGGCAAAAGAGCCGGTCGGATTTTTTACGAAAAGGTTTTCAAAAATTCCGCGCCGCCGGCGATCGATACGGTTGATAAAAAAAACGCGGGTCTGTAAACTCAATAAATCTATTGCGTTACAAACAGCGAGACGCTGAATTGTCGGATTGACTGATGGAAAAAATTCAATACGAAAACTTATCGAACTGCATTCGATTATCAAACGGCGAGATCGAAACGATCGTCACAACCGATGTCGGACCGCGAATCGTCGGTTATAATTTCATCGGCGGCGAGAATGTTTTAGGGCTTCACCCGGACGCGAAAGTCGAAACCGCGCTCGGCGAGTTTAAGCCTTACGGCGGGCATCGTTTGTGGATCGCGCCGGAAAATATGCCGAACAGCTACGCGCCGGATAATTCGCCGGTCGAGTATTTTTTCGACGAGCGTAAAAACTCGATTCGTCTCGTTCAGCCGGTCGAACCGGTCACCAAAACGCAAAAAGAAATCACCGTAGTTTTAGACGAAAGCGGCAGCGGCGTTACGGTTCATCACAAAATTACAAATTTCGGCGAGACGGAAATCGAGCTTGCCGTCTGGGCGCTGACGATTATGCGCGGCGGCGGCGCGGCGCTGGTTCCGAACGAGCCTTACGCGCCTTACAGCGGCGAAACTCTTTTGCCGGTGCGAAACTTAACGTGCTGGTCTTATACCGATCTGAGCGATCCGCGCTGGTCTTTCGACCGCGAATATATACGCTTGCGGGTCGATGAAACCTTGCCCAACCCGCAGAAAATCGGCGTTTTGAATAAACAGGGCTGGGCGAAATACCTCGTCGGCAATCTGGAATTCACAAAGCGTTTCAAATTCCATGAAAACGCCGCGTACCCGGATTTAAACTCGAACACGGAGCTTTACGTCGCCGGTTCGTTCGTCGAAATCGAATCGCTCGCGCCGCTCACGAAGCTCGCGCCCGAAGAATCCGCCGAGCACGTCGAGCGCTGGGAATTAAAAATAAAAAGCTGATCTCCGGCGAAAAACTGAATTTTACCGTTAAACGACTTTATCGACGGCTCGCTTTGCCTGGTCGATCAGGTCGTTATTTTTTTCATAAGAAAGCATTTCTTCCGCGTTTTCTCTTGATTGCGGCGGGTAAATACGCTCGCGATAAACCGGATAAGCTTCCGTGCGCAGATGAGCGAGCATATGATGCCCGCGTTTGACGCTTCGCTCGTGGCGCAGAGCGGAAACGTCGATCGGCGCGACAACGATTCGCTCGCCGGGTCCGGGCGACGCGTCAGCCAGCAATCTGCCTTCAAAATCAACGATTTGACTGCCGCCCGACCAAGAATAAGGCGGGTAATGCTTAAGACTCGCCGCTTGATTCGAAGCGACGACGAAAGCCGTGTTTTCAAGCGCGCGGCAGCGATTTACAATCGTCCACCAATCCATCGGCGCGGTCGCGTTCCAAGGGTCCATATAAGCCGAAACCCTGACTAAAATTTCCGCGCCGTTTGCCGCCAATTGGCGTAAAACTTCAGGGAAAAGCCAATCGTAGCAAATCGCCGTTCCGATGCGTCCGATCGGCGTTTCGGCTACCGGAAAAAGCGGTTCGTCGTAACCTTCTATGTCGTGCGGGCTTGTGTGAACTTCGTATGGAATCCACGTGTTCACTTTGCGATATTTGTACAAAATTCCTTCGGGACCGATCAAACAGGTCGTGTTGAAAAGCGCGTTTTTCCATTTTCCGTCGATTTCCAGCATCGAGCCGGTTTGAATGTAAATGTTGTGCTCTTTCGCTTTATTATGTATCCGGTCGGTGTGCTCGTTTGGAATTTCGACGGCGAGTTTGCTTATTAATTCAGCGGCGGTCGGAAAAACCGGCGCGGCGTGCGCGAATTCGGGGAAAACAACCAGGCGAACCGGCACGAACGGAGCGCTTCCGGCAACGGCGGAATCTATCATCTGCAAAATGCGGTCGGTATTGCGCCGCATTTCTCTGCGCTCGATCGGGTTTGGCAAATCCGTCTGACAGGCGGCAGCCGAGTATCTAATATGTTCCATATAAATCAATTACGAATTTCAAATTACGAATTACGAATGAAATTGCCGGCAAAACTTATTGCGAATATTCAAAATTTGCTGCGGATATCTCAGGTTGTTTTATTAAACCTTTCTTTATTTTATTAAAGCCGTTTCGATTCGCGGGAAAACGGTTTTTACGATTCGGGTCGTGTATTCATCGTAAATTTTGCGTTTTTCGTCCGACATCGGAAACTGTTCGTTTGCGCCGTACGGATATTTACTCATCGCGCGGAAAGGCAAAGGCATCACCGCGTCCGGGCTTGCGGAATTGATGTCCATTTCCTTGCTGTAACCGATCGAACGCAGCAAAAACGTGCGCTTCATTCCTTTTTCGAGTGGCGGCAAAGCTTTTTCATCGAACGCTAAAGCCAGTTCGTCCCCGGTTTTTGAAATCACGAAAACGTCGTCGGCGCCGGAAAGCAGCGGCAAAACGCTGCCGAGACGCGTAAAGCTTCCGGAAAAATATTTCCAGCGCCCGTCGTTCAAAACCGTATTGTAATCGACGAGAACCGGTTCTTTTCCGTCCGGTTTGACTTCGAGCGAAAAGCCGCGCTCGCGCAAATCGGCTGACCGCGGTTCGAGTCTTGAAACGCGCAAATTCGCCGAAGCGTCTGCGGAAGTATCGACCGCGATCTTGTCCCAGAGAGTTTTCATATTCGTCTGTATTCGCACTTCGCGGCTGTCGCTTAAAAACTTTCCGGTCAAATCCACGACTACTGTTTGCGGGCGTCCGACGGAAATTCCGATGCTTTCAATCACGGTTTCCCATTCTCCGCGCTTGTTTCTGACCTGCAGTTTCGGCATTTGCAAAGCCAAGCCGGACTGCGCGGCGGCGACGTTGTCGCTCGAAAACGCGTAATCGGTCCAGCCGGTCAGCAAAAGCAGCGTTCTGCCGTTGTAGCCGCGCCGGTCGTCCAAAGTTAAAACGAGTTCGTGCGGCTTGGCGTAGCCGCGAATTTTCTCGTTTTCGAAACTGTCGTAAAAATTCCTGTCGAGCGCTCGCACGCGTTTTGTCACGTCTCGCTTTTTGCCGTCAAAAGCGCTCAAAGGCGCGCGTTCGCCGCCGGTCGTGTATAAAATAAACTTGTCCGCGGTCGGAATTCCCAAGCCTTCGTTCGGATAGATTTCCGTGTTTTCGCGGTGGTCGACCGCGATTAATTCGAAGCGATCGAGATATAAAACTTCTTCGAGCTCGTTTGTCACGCGCAGCTCGTATCTGCCGTTTCGAGGCTTTAACTGCTCGGACGTGATGCGCACGTATTCTTCCGGGTCGGGCGTGTTCGTCTGCCCGTTTCCGTGCGAATAAGCCATTTCGCCGCCGCCTAGAAAATCGCTGATAAACTCGAATTTTTCGCCGTTCCAGGTATATAAATACGGGCAGGAAGAGGGTTTGCGGTCGAGTTCTTCGATATTGAGCGGGCGAGAGGCGATTCGGTTTTTCGCTTCGGGAAATTCGACTTCGGCTTGAATCACGCCGGAAGTCCAGATCACTCGAATTGCGTCGGGTTTTTCGCGTTTTCCGAGCCCGAAATGGATGTCGGACGGAGCCGGAGCCGGGCTTGCCGAATAGCTTTCGAGTTTCTGCGTCAAACTGCCCGCGCGCATATCGATTTTCGCGCCGATCCCGGTTTTATTGCTGACGCGCCCGGTCAAACGGACGATTTCCGAGTTGTTTTTTTCGCCTCCGGCATTGCGGACGAAATGCAGCGAGCCGTTTTTGGCGAAAGTCAATAAATCGACGTCTCCATCGCCGTCAACGTCCCCGGATAACATCTGTCGCGAACCCTTCAAAGCATTGTTGGAATCGGTTTTGATTACAAAAGCCGTTGAATCGGCGTTTGTCCAGCCGTTTCCCATATTGCGCGAAACGACGAAGCTTTTTTCCGTGTTGACGATCAAATCGAGCAGCCCGTCGTTATCGTAATCGAGAAACTGCGCCGAAGCGGCGTTTTCGGTTCCGCGCGGCGCGTCTCTGAAAGTAAATTTGCCGCGTCCGTCGGAAACGGCGAAAACTCCGACGCCATTTGCTCTACCGAAAAAGAAATCCGGGTAATTATCCTTGTTGTAATCGCCGACCGCCGCGCAAGTCCAGCTTTCCGAGCGATTTAACCCGACCTCGGAAGCCACGTTTTGAAACGAGCCGTCGCGCATATTGCGCCAGAGCTGCGGCGTCGCTTCGTAATTCAAAACCAAAAAATCAACGTCGCGGCGGTTGTCGAAATCAGTCGGAATCACGGCGACGGCGCGGGTCGGCGCTTTAATTTTCGCCGCATCGGAAACGTCCGTAAAAGTTCCGTCGCCGTTGTTTCGCAAAAGTTGACTGGCAGCCGGTTCGGCGCTTTTCGCGCTGCTGAAACCGGCGAGAAAAACGTCAAGATCGCCGTCGTGGTCGGCGTCTGCAAACGCGCCGGAAAGCGAAGTCACGCTTGTCGCGGGGATTTTTGCCGAAATCGTTTCGTTTTTGAAAACGCCTTTCCCGGTATTGCGGTAAAGCCTCGTTTGTTTGCCGCCGAAAACGAGCAGATCAGTGAAACCGTCGTTGTCGTAATCGCCCGCCACGATTCCCATTCCGAGCGAGCCGGACGGCTTGATTAAATCTCCGGCGGCGCGCGTCGCGTCAACGTATTTGCCGTTATCATTGCGGTAAAGCCGCACCGACGATGTATTGCCCGCGATTTCCGCCAAATCCAGATCGCCGTCGTTATCGAAATCAAAAAGCGTCGCGGCGCGTTCGGGCAAATACGCAAAAGGCTTGTTCGGAGCGTTTTTTAATTTGCTATCCGCCAGGCGCGAAACCGGCAGACCGATATTCGCGTTTTGAAAAACGATCTGCTGAACGGTTTTTTCGACGAGTTCCGGCTCGGCGCCGGTCGATGTAACGGCTTCGGCGTAGCGACCTTGTTCGAGATAATTCAAACCGATGTTTGTCGCCGCGCCGCTTTGCCGCAAAGTTTGAAAGCGCGTCATTAATTGCTGTCCTTCTTCGCGCCCGTTGCTGCGCAGAAGCGCCGTCGCCAGATTATACAAAGCCGTTGTGTTGTACGGTTCGGCTTCGAGCGCGAGACGAAACGCGGCGACGGCTTCCGAATATTTTCGCTGCTGCACGTAAATCTGACCGAGATTGACGTTCGCGCCGACGTCGTTCGGGTCGAATTCCAGAACTTTTTTGAAAGCCGCGACGGCGTCTTCAATGCGGTTTTGCGCGCGCGCGATCAGACCGAGAATATAAACCGGCTGCGGCTGTTCTGGAGCGATCGCGGCGGCTTTTTGCGCTTCTGCGATCGCGGCATCGTAATCAGGCACGTTGAATAAAGCAATAGCGAGATTTACGCGGGCGATTTTTAATTGCGGATCAATCGCCAGAGCGCGGCGAAAAGCTTCCGCGCCTTCTTTGTGATTGAATTGTTCGAGCAGCGCGACGCCGAGATTATTCGCGCGGTAAGCTTCTTCGCGCTTTGCGGCTGTAATCGTCGCAGTCGTCTGAGCGGAAATTACGGAAAGATTATACGGCGAAAAATAATTGATAAATCCGAAAACAATAAACGCCGCCGGCACCAAAACTCGCAGAAATACTTTCATAAAATTATTAAAACAGTATCATTCGGGAACAGAATTTAAATAATTTAATGCGCAGATCGCCTGCAAATTATTGCAGCAAAAAATCAAAGCCCGGCTTTTTAACTTAAAATAAAAAGACGAGCTTTGACAATCATTATTGAGCCGTTTGAAATCGCGGATATAAAGACGCCTCTACCTTTTTTTATTTGCATTCGCCGGCGATTCGGCGGTTGCTTGAGCCGCTTCATTGCCGACCATTAAGTCGAACTTTTTCCGCGTTTCCGCCGACCAGCCGGGAATCAAATCTTTAACGATTCCTTTATCGTCAACCAGGATCGAAAGCGGCACGGATAATTCGTCGGTCGCGTAAATTCGTTCGATCGCCGGAATTCCGCCGAGCAAAATCGGATAGGTGACGCGTTTTTGCGCGACGTAGCCTTTAACGTTGACGTTTGTTTCGGTATCGACGTTGACGCCGATAATGTCGATTTTTCGAGCCGCGAGTCGCGTCCGCATTTTTTCAAGCTCGGGCATTTCTTTCGCGCACGGAATACACCAGGTCGCCCAAATATTAATAAGCGTGCTGCGTCCCGGTTTGAGCTGTTTCTGCATAGAGCTTGCCGCGCCCGCCATCGTTTTCAAAACAAAATCCGGCAGAGGCTTGCCGATTTGAAGTTTCAATCCGCGAGCGAACATTTCGGCTTTTGTCAGCGGATCGGGCAATTTGCTGCGGGCGATCGAAATTTTTCCGGCTTTTCCGCTTCCTTCTTTTAAGATTTGCGTCGAACCGGCGGCGAAATCGCCTTCGAATTTTTCGACTTTTCCGTTTGCCCAGGTTACTTCGATCGATTCGGCTGTCTGATCTTTGCCCAAACCGAATAAAAGGCGCGGATCGTGCTGGGAAATAAACCCGGAGCCGCCGGATTTGATTTTCGTTA
The DNA here is from genome assembly GCA_025463125.1 of Acidobacteriota bacterium. GTDB lineage: Bacteria > Acidobacteriota > Blastocatellia > Pyrinomonadales > Pyrinomonadaceae > SXVE01. The sequence continues at coordinate 16,034 of JAOAPX010000128.1, forward strand.
AAATTCCGGCTGAAGTTTTCACGCGAACGACTGCTCCGAAAGCGTCGCGCCCGTTTTTTTCGTCGCCTTCGAGCACAAGGCGCAGAAAATTGCTGTCCTGCCCGACATTATTGCGGAAAAGCAAATGTCCTTCGTTTTGAATCGTCGTTGAAAAAACGTCAAGATCGCCGTCGTTGTCAAAGTCTGCGAAAACTCCGGCGCGTCCATCCGTGATCGAGTCGATGCCCGAGACGCCCGAAACGTCCGTAAACTTCTTGCCGCCTAAATTTAAATAAAGCGGATCGCGTTCATAGCCGCTGAACGAGAAACCTTTTCCGAACATTAATTGATTCTGGTCTGAGCGAAGCGCTCCTTTTTCATCTTTTCCGTCGTTGGAATGCGTCACAACTTGACGCCAGAACTGGCTTCAGGTGTCTTTCATCGACTTGCCGGAAATAAACCCGTTCGGAGTGTATATATCTTCCCACCCGTCGTTGTCGAAATCGATAAAGCCGCCGCCCCAAGCCCAGCCGCCGGAAAATCCGCCGACTTCCGCCGTCACGTCCTTAAATTTCCCGTCGCCCTGATTTTCAAACAGGTTATTGCCCGAAGCGAGCTTTTTCAAAACGTTGTCTTTGGCGCTGGAATTCGGAAACAATCTGGTTAAAATTCGATTGCCGGCGGTCGAGCTCATATTCGAAGCGTGGATATCGAGTCGCCCGTCGTTGTTGTAATCGCCGAACGAAACGCCCATCCCGTTGCCCGGATCAAGCACGCCTCTTTCAGCCGCTTCGTCAACAAAACGATTGCCTTTGTTGATATACAAAGCCTTTTCGCCGAAATCGTTGGCGAGATATAAATCTATTTTGCCGTCGGCGTTGATGTCCGCAAACTCAGCCGCGTAGCTCCAGCGCTTATCGTTAACGCCCCATTTTTCGGCTTCTTCTATAAATGTACCGTTTCCCTGATTGATAAATAAAAGATTCGGCGTGCCGTTGGTCGCACGGAACCACGAATCCGGCGTGATCTGACCGTATCGATTATAAGAAGTAACGTAAACATCGAGACGCCCGTCGCCGTTGACGTCGCCCGCGACGGCGCTGAAACCGATAGCGTCTTTGGCAACGCCGCTTTCGAGAGAAACGTCGTTGAATTCGAGTTTGCCTGTTTGTTTGAGCGTGTTTTCAAGCAGAATCTGCTGACCGACCGAGGAAATAAAAACGTCTGAATCGCCGTCGTTGTCGTAATCGAAAACAAGCGGAGCCGTTCCGCTGGCGGTGATTTTCACGCCCGCTTCTTCTGAAGCGTCACGAAAACCGCCTTTTTTATCGTTTAAATAAAGAAAATTGCGATTTGCTCCCGTGGCGAAAAGATCAATCCAGCCGTCGTTATTAAAATCAGCCGCAGCCGCGCCGTGCCAGACGAACCCGCTGTTTTCAGGCGTTCCGAATGAAGGCAAAGTCGTGCCGACTCCGGCTGGAACCGCGACTTCGGAAAACAGGTCAGTATTGGCGACCATCGAATCCATGCTGATCAATTCAAGCGAATCGAATTGCCAGTGCTTGTTTGCCGCCGCGCGAACCGTCGCCATAAACACGCCGCGCGCCCATTCCCGCTTTCCGTTGACGTCGCGCCCGATGACGTAAAACGCGATGCGCGCTCGCCCGGTCGCTCCCGTCACCGCCGTCGGCTGCTCGGCTCCGAGAACGGCTTGAGCTTTTTCGTCAAAATTCGCTTCTTTTACTTTAAAGCGTGCGTCTTCGATTTCGCTGAAATGTTCCAGAAACTTCGACCAGCTATTTAAAAAGTCCGACTTGATTATCATTGCCGGACTTTTTACGGGTTTCGCCGCCGTATTCTGGTTAGAATGCTCCCAGCCGTGCATATCAACCCATTTAATTTGATTTTTAGGCGGAAGCGGACTTGCGGGAAAAGCGGCGGAAGTCAGAGTTTTGGGGAAATACTCGGCGGTTAGTTCGAGATTCCGGTCTTTTGTCGCGACTGAAAGCTCTAAAAGGTCGTTTGCCAGAGATTCCGACAACTCTTCAATTATTTCCAGGCGTGTGCGATCGACATTCTGTTGCGGAACGGCAATTTTATCCTGCGCATAATTTTTGAACTGGAAGGAGGCAGTTAAAAGTAATATTGCGCAAACAAATGATGCGGTTTCACGCTTTTTCAGGCGATTGAAAATTAAAACATTCATTTTTCTAGTTTTTCGGTGGAGTTAGCTAATATTAATACTGTTAATCGGATGGTTAATACGTATAAAGACCGCCAGATATCAACTTTTTTGTAATAGTAGCTTTATAACCTTATTTTGCAAAGCTTTTTTCACAATTAAATGACGAAAATGTTTCTTTAATAATGCTTTTTGCGTTAAATTACCCGCAAATTAATTTATCTGCAAATTAAGCATTTATCCGGAATATAAAATAAAGAAAAGAAATGAAAGGCTCCGGAATAAATTTAGGGTGACGTAACGATACTTATTAATAATAGTAGGATCCGGCAAAATTTATTAAGACTTACACTCTTAATAACACCGGAAGTATCAAAACCGATTTATAAACAGATAAAAAGAAGTCTACTTTAAAATGTTTATAACCGATGCGCGGCTGATTTTAAGCTTTTTGGCAATTTGTGAGTTATTTAATCCTTCTTTTTTAAGTTTCAAGACAATATCTTTTTTCAGCCAAGCCGTGCGAGGTCTGCCGTGAGGTTTTCCTTTTTCTCTGGCGCTGGCAATTCCGGCTTTGACGCGTTCGCGAATAATATCGCGTTCAAATTCTGCGAAGGTCGAAAGCATTCCAGCCATCGCTCTGCCCGACGGAGTGGAAAAATCTAAAGATTCGGTTAAAGAAACGAATACTACGCCGATTTCCCGAAGCTCATTTAAAGTTGTAACCAAATCAGCCAGCGAGCGCCCGAAGCGATCGAGTTTCCATACAAGAATCGCATCGATTTCACGCCGACGCGCGCTTTGTAAAAGAGCTTCGCGTTTTGCGCGGGTTTTTGCTCCCGATCCGATCTCTTCCACTTCAATGGTTAAAGTCCAATCGCGATTCTTTATATACTCGCGCATTTTTTCAAGCTGCATCGGTAAGGTTTGCTGGTCGTGCGTCGAAACGCGGGCATATATTCCAACTCTCATAAACGCATCATAAACAACTAAATATAATGTGTCATCTGGGATTAAAAAAAGTTTTTGAAATGGACAACCTGCTTTGGTAATGGTACATCTTAAACTGCTCGATTAAATTATGATCGAGTTGAAGAAATGGTTTTGAAAATCAAGCAGTTTGTTAAAATATAAAAACGTTTATCGTGACTTGATTTTAATAGTATTTTAATTATAAGATGAAAGTTTGGGAAAAGGATGCTCTCGAAGCAACTTTTTGAATAACAAAATCATCTTATATTGCTTGCTTAAATTAAAGAGCAAACTTTGAAAAAGATTTTGAATTTTTTTGAAAAACAGACAACTCTTAAAAAAAAGAAAACATCTTACCTTGCTCGCTTGCAATAAGAAAGTTTTTAGTTTAAGGTTAAAGATTGAAAGAAAGTTGCAAAATACGAGCAACGTTTCGAAAAGCTAATTCATCTTATTTAGCTCGCTTGAAAAAGCAAACAACAATTTTGTCAGAAAATTGTGTTCTCTTAGATGATAAATTTAAGAGAACTTTATTTTCGACAAAAGTCGAAAAGATTGATATTTGAAAACTAGATATGCGAGTCCATGTGTTAATTCAAAACGGTTCGTTTTAGGACGAATCGCGAACAACAAAAAAAGAAGAACTAGGATATATTAACGAGAGTTTGATCCTGGC
>JAOAPX010000129.1 GCA_025463125.1 Acidobacteriota bacterium
CGTTTCTTCTTGAAAACGTTCAACTGGTCGGTATGACTGTTGAAGAACTTCAAAAAGAAATCAAAGTTCGTAAAAATCCAACCAACGTGACGTATTTGCCGGATGATATTATCAACAATACGCAGCGGGCATTTAATGTTAGCGCAACTTCGTCAACCGGTTACGGAACACAGTTTGGCGGCGCGCCGCAAGGCAGATTTATCGCTCCGGCGGGATACGGCAATTGTCAGGCGAGATTTGCCGGTGAATGCGGCTTCAGAAAATTGGTTTTGTACGGTCCAAGTTTCTTCAAAATAGATACGTCTGTAATTAAGCGAATTCAATTTGATGAAAAACGCAATGTGGAATTAAGAGCAACATTTTTTGATGTTCTTAACAGACCCAATTTCCGTGTAGGCGGTTTTGGAGGCAACTTTTCAAATGTTACCGGTTTCGGCGCGGGCTTCGGTGAACTCGGTGCCGGCACTGCTTATCAAGATCCGTTCGGTTCAAACGATCCGGGCGGTCGCATAATTGATCTGACGCTTCGAATTAACTTTTAACCTGTAAACGGCAATTTTAATATTGCCGCTTTAGAAAATTATCGTTAAGATTTTGGTGGCGCTCTTTCAGCGCCACCTTTTTTTTATTAAATGAGCATTTTCACTTCGCTAAATTCTTCACTTACTCTCACGCCTCTCGGAGCAGGTGATTTGGTTGATCGCGCCGTCCGGTTTTACCGTAACAATTTCTGGACGTTTGTTTTGATTGCCGCGCCGCCGGTCGTTGCCGGGACTTTGATTTCTCTAAGCTGGATGATAATCGGGCGCGGGCTTTTTTCAATCGGTTCTTCCCGCAACGCGTCTGATTTGTCTTTGTATTATATTTTTTCGTGGCTCGGCAATATTTTTATCTGGATGATCGAAGCGGTTGCGGCGCTCGTCGTGATGGGCGGCGCTTCGCGCAGCTTTGTCAGGCATATGCTTTTCGGCGAGCCGATAACCTTTAAAGAAATTTATAAAAATATCTGGAGAAGATTGGCGGGATTGATTTCCGCTTCTTTAATAATTACAATTCTGCTCGGTTTTACCGGATTAATCATTTTTTATATCGGGCTGATTATCGGAGCTTTAGCCGTTGCGGCAGCTATTTACGTTTTCAGTTTCGCGCCGTTTATCGCCTTTATCGTTTCTATCGCTTTGGGCGCGGCAGCCATTACCGGAACGCTCTGGCTTTTCTTTCTGCTCGCATCGCGTTTTGCTTACGTGCCGCAGGTGATGCTGGTCGAAGGTCAGGGAGTTTTTGCGGCGATCGGGCGAAGCGCTTCGCTTGCGAGCGGAAATGTTAAGCGTCTCGCCGCGCTTTTTGTTTTCACGACCGTCGCCGCATATTCAGCGCTTTTGCTTTTCTATGTTCCGCTCGCGTGGTACGCGTGGGCGAGCGGGATCGAGTTTTTCAGTTTCGATGCCGATATGCTTCCCGCATGGTATCAGGTCGCCAACCAGGTTCTCTCGCAGGCAAGCTTGATCTTGCTGATGCCTGTTTGGATGATCGGGCTGTGTTTGCTTTATATCGACGAGCGCGTGCGTCACGAAGGATACGATATTGAATTAATGGCGGCGCAGCGTCTGGGCGAGATTCCAGCCGTTCCGAGTTCTTTTGCAAACCCGCTGCAGCCGGCGCTGGCGAACGCGCAGGCACGGGCTTCGGAGCAAACGCGCAATTCGCCTTTTATAACGCTCGGATTAAAGTAAGATACTGGTAGAAGTTTAATGTTTTCTCGAAAATCTTCACGCAATCAAACAAAAACTTTTCGCGCCGTGATGCTTTCGGCGTTTGTGTTTGTTATGTGCGCGCACGTTTCGATTTTCGCCAAATCTCTGACCGATTATCAAGAAAGCGTCCAGATCGCTCTGTATTCGGTTGATGAACTGAGTATTTATTTTGCAAACGATGAAGAAAATGCGGGCGAAAAAGACGACGCGTACGAGCGTGAGCTGATCGCGCTCGTACGCGAAAATTTACCTGCAAGCGAGAAAATCGAATGGCAGGGCACCTCCGTCGAAACAAACAATCAATGGATTGTCGATAAAATTAACGCTTTCGAAACGGAAGAAGATCCGGCGAAACGGGCTGAAATCTTAAATATTGTGAGTGAACGGCTCGCCGCAATTCTGGAAAAGATCAGTGAACTTGAAAAGCCGTCAATCTCAAACCGCACAAAAGACGAGGAGAAACAAAAATTAGCCGAGATTTTGAGCCGCGAAGATTATCGAAAACCTGAAGAGCAGAGCGAAAGTATTTTGCAGAGATGGTGGCGCGAATTTACCGAGTGGCTTCAAAGCGTTTTTCCTACGCCTGATTTGCCCGCTTCCCCGCCGTCGAAATCTCAGCCGTTTTCCGTCGTTCTGCAAATCGCGCTTTACGCATTGGTTATCGGTTCGATCGGGTTTTTACTGTATAAATTCGCGCCGCTTTTTATCAGCAGATACGGCAAAAAGGAAAAATCGGAAAAGAAAGACCGCGTAATTTTGGGCGAGCGCATCGCGGCGAACGAATCGGCGGAAAATCTTTTCCTCGAAGCCGAAAACCTGGCGCGCCAGGGAAATCCGCGCGCGGCGATCCGCAAGGGCTACATCGCGATCCTGTGCGATTTGAGCGACAAAAAAATCATCAGTCTCGCCCAGAATAAAACCAATCGCGATTATTTGCGCGACGTGCGCAAACGAGGCGAGATTTATGAAAAAGTAAGCGGTTTGACAACTCGTTTCGAGCGTCACTGGTACGGCTTAGAACCTGCGGATGAAAAAGACTGGAACGAGTTTCGGCAGGAATATAAAAAGGTATTCAGCTAACAGCGTTTAGCGAGTTTATGAAAAAAGAAGAATTTCTTCAGGCTTAGAAAGCTCAGCAAACTAAAAAAGAGTGCGTCAAAAACTTTACATTTTCGGAGCCTTGTTTCTCCTGACAGCTTTGCTGATCGGGCTCAATACGGCTTCGTACGTGCAGAAGGAAACCGAGCCCGACACCGAGTCGTCCCCGATCCGTTCGACGTATAACGCCGGTTCGACCGGCACGCGCGTATTTTACGAATTGCTAACCGAAACCGGCAGACAAACCACGCGCTGGCAGCAGCCGCCGAGCGCGCTTTTGTCCGGTCAAAACTCCCCGGAAACTTTTATAATCGTCGGTCCTGTCCGGCGCGAATTCGCGGAAGACGAAATCGAAGACCTTTTGCAATGGGTTTCTTCCGGCGGAAAACTCGTGATTATCGACCGCGAGCCGTTCGCCGATTTACAGACGACGACGGCGAACTGGAGCCTTTCTTTTTCCGGCAATCCGATACAAAATTCTTACAGCGTCGATCCGGCTGACCCGAAACAAATGACCGAAAAGGCATCAATCGGAAAACCGGTTCAGCCGACCGTTTACACAACAAATATTAATGCCGTTCAGCCGTCGAAATTTGCCGCGTCAGTAATTTTCGAGCGCTTTGCAGACGGCGAAAAAAGAGAAATTAATACAATCGGCGACAGCAGCGGTATAGGTTCCGGTCCAATTCCGCCGCCGCCACCACCGCCGCCGCCGGCAGTAAAACCTTCTCAAACTCCTTTCGCAGAAGACGTCTTTAAAGAAGAACAATTAAAATCAACCCCGTCGCCGAAACTAAAAAAGCCGCCGATGATTTTCGAGAGCAATTCAACGAAAGACACAGGAGAAACAGGAGACACGGATGAAACGGATGAAACGGATGAAACGGGCGAAATAAACGGGATAGAACAAAACAATTCGGCAATTGTAAAACCGAAACCGGCGGCTGCTCCGAAAGTAAAAACAGCGGCGTTAAACGCGCCGGTCGTTCACCTTGCGAACAGCGAAAAAAACATTCTGGTTGACGTGCCTTACGGCTCGGGTCAAATCGTTTATTTAAGCGATCCGTATATCATCTCGAATAACGGGATAAATTTGGTCGATAACGCGCAGCTCGGCATCAACATCGCCGCCTCGCGCCCGGGCGCAATCGCTTTTGACGAGTATCATCACGGCTACGGCACAAATAATAATCGTTTGATTCAATATTTTGCGGGAACGCCGGTCGTCGCAATTATACTGCAAATCGCTTTGATCATCGGTCTGATTCTTTTTTCGCAAAGTCGTCGTTTTGCCCGCGCGCTGCCCGAAGACGAGCCGAATCGCCTTTCCAAGCTCGAATACGTTTCGGCGATGGCTGAGCTTCAGCAGCGAACGAAAGCCTACGATCTGGCGATTGAAAATATTTATACGGATTTTCGAAGACGCGCGGCAAAACTCGTCGGCGCAGACGTTTACGCGACTTCGAGAGAGGAAATGACGAAAATGCTTGCCGAGCGCGCGAAAATAAGTGAAATTGAAATCGCCGAACTGATGCGCAGATGCGAAGACATTATGCACGGCGACCCGACCGGCAAAAAGGAAGTTTTGCAAATCGCCAGCCGTCTGCGCGAAATCGAAGAAAAGCTCGGATTAAAACGCACGCGAACGGGAAATGTCGCATAATAAAGTAAATTATCCGATCAAACCGCAGATAATTTATTTGCGATTTTAGTAAAAATGCCGACTTCTTCTTTAATTCTGTTGATTGTTCTGTTTTTTATAATGAGCGCCGTCGGCGTCGTAACCGGCAGCAATTCTCTCGTTACCGTTCCCGTAATGTTTCAATTCGGCATCGATCCGAAAATCGCCGTAGCGACGAATATGTTCGGTTTGACCTTTATGAACATCGGCGCGACCCTGCCGTTTGTGCGGCAAGAGTTGATTGATTACCGGAAAACATCGCCGCTCGTCGTTTTAACCCTTATCAGTTCGGCGCTCGGCGCTTTTTTAGTCGGGCTGATTACAAGCCAGAGCATTAAATTGATCGTGACGATTGCGATGATCGCCATCGTTATTTTTACGTTGTTCAAACGCGATGCGGGTATCGAGAAAAAAGCGGTCGTTTCGCAAAGGGCAACGATTATAGTTTATATTTTGACCTTTTTGCTGGGAATTTACGGCGGTTTATACAGCGGCGGATACGTAACGGTTTTGACGGTCGTTTACGTCGCTTTTTTCGGGATGACTTTTACCGAAGCCGTCGCTTCGACAAAATACATCAACGTTTTTTCGTCTCTTATTGCCACCGTTATATTTATGTGGCAGGGTTTAGTAGATTATAAATTAGGCTTAATTTTAGCCGTGACAATGTTCGTCGCCGCTTTTATCGGCGCGAAAACGGTTACAAAGCTTAATGACGTTTGGCTGAAAAGAATCTTTCTTTTCACCGTTTTGCTTTTAGCGATAAAAACAATTTTTGATTTTATTTGAAATGAATTGAAAAGATGCCGGATCGAATGCGAGATGTCAGATAAAAACCTTCTACTCTGACACTCGACATCAAACAACCGGTTTTGACCTTTATGCTAACTTACACTCCTTCAACCATCGCGCACATATTAAACGAACTTCGTAAAGTAATTGTCGGGCAGGAAGACGTTATCGAACAAATTCTCGTTGCCGTTCTCGCCGAAGGGCACGCGCTTCTCGAAGGCGTTCCCGGAACGGCTAAAACCCTGACGGTAAAAACTTTATCGCAGATCATCGGCGCGCAGTTTTCGCGCATCCAGTTTACGCCGGATTTAATGCCGTCCGACATTACCGGAACGAACGTTTTCAATATGCAGACTTCGCAGTTCAGTTTGCGGCAAGGTCCGGTTTTTACAGACATACTGCTCGCCGACGAGATCAATCGCACGCCGCCGAAAACGCAAGCCGCGCTGCTCGAAGCGATGGAAGAGCGCCAGACGACGATTGACGGCGAGCGGCATCAGCTTTCGCCGATTTTTACGGTACTCGCGACCGAAAATCCGATCGAATACGAAGGAACTTATCCTTTGCCCGAAGCGCAGCTCGACAGGTTTTTACTAAAGATTCTGATCGATTATCCGAGCGCGGAAGCCGAGCGGGAAATCGTTATGCGTTGGGACGCGGGTTTCAATTCTCATCATCTTGAACAGGTAAATATCGAACCTTTAGAAGATGCGAGCGTAATTCAGCGCTGCCGCCTCGAAGTAAAACAGATGCGGATGGAACCGGGCGTGCAAAAATATATTGTCGATATCGTCAGGAAAACGCGCTCTCATCCGACGATTCTTTACGGCGCAAGCCCGCGCGCGGCTATCGCTCTTCTTCTCTGCTCAAAAGCGCTTTCGGCAATTCGCGGTCGCGATTTCCCTACGCCCGACGACGTGAGAGACGTCGCCCTGCCCGTTCTGCGTCATCGTCTCGCGCTTCGCGCCGAAGCCGAGCTCGACGGCGCAACTACAGATATGGTTATTTCCGAGATTATTAAAACAGTAGAAGTGCCG
>JAOAPX010000184.1 GCA_025463125.1 Acidobacteriota bacterium
AGACGACGAGCCTGCAGAAGTTCTTCGGCGCGGATAATTCCGAGCGATTCGAAAAGCTCGGATCCGATTACGTTTTGACCGCCTTCGCCGCGTGTTAACGAGAGATAGGAAACTCTCGCGCTATCGCCGCGCGCCAATCTTGCCAGCAAACCGGAATCCTCATCGTCCGGATGCGCCGCTGTATGCAGCGCGCTCGCCGTTGTCTGCAATCGTTTCAACTTTTGTCCCAAACCGGCTGCGCCCAGATCGTAAATCGGTCTTACCTGAGCCGACGCGGTATTGGAAAAAGGAAAGATAATGAAAGAAAAAAGCAGTACTACTGAAACTGAAAACTTGAATGTTGTGTTGTTCATTTAATTTTGCGTACCCTCTCTTACCGTTAAACTGATTAAATAACCTGCGGTTACAGTAGCGAAACAGCCGACCACGTTGAACCACAAAAACGCTATATCCAGAAAATGACTGGAAACCCAAACTGAAATTATTCCGAATAGCAGACCGAAAAACGCTCCGCGTGAGCGCGCCCTGGGAATGGCGATCGCCAAGATGAAAACGCCGAGCAAAGACCCGTAGAAGAACGAGCCGAATTTATTTACAACCTCAATTAAAGACCCGAGAGAAGTTGAATACATTGCCACGACGCAGGCGAAAAGCCCCCAGAAGAATGTCGCGACCCGACCGGCAAACACGTAATGCTTATCGGTCGCTTCCGGCTTAAAGTGCCGCCGGTAAAAGTCAATAATTGTCGCTGTCGCCAGCGAATTCAACTCGGCGGAGATACTGGACATCGCTGCCGCGAAAATCGCCGCGATAATCAAACCGATCACGCCGGCGGGCATATTGGCGATAACAAATGTCGGAAAAATGTAGTTTACGTCGTTGAAATTTTTATTCTCGTTCGTCGTCTTGATGAATTCCGTCGCGTTTTTACGCGAGTCTTTAAACTCGCTGTCGGATTTCAGGTAATTTTCCTTCGCCGCCTGAATCAATGCTTCGTTGCCGTCACGATTAACTCTGACGAATTCCATTGCCGCTTGTTCGCGTGCCGCGTGCGCAGCCTCGTATTGTCCCTGCAGATTTTGATAATCAGCCGGTTTTGATGCCGCCGCTTTCGTCGCTTCAACTTCATTGAAGATCATCGGCGGCGTTTGAAACTGGTAAAAAACAAAAACCATCACACCGATAATCAGGATCAAGAACTGCATCGGAATTTTCAAAAACGCCGACATTAAAAGCGATGTTCTGCCTTCGCTTACCGATTTGGCGGTTAAAAATCTTTGTACCTGACTCTGGTCGCAGCCGAAATATGCCAGGAAAAGAAACAGCCCGCCGATTAAACCGCTCCAGATGGTGTAACTTTCTTTCAAATCGAAACTTGTGTCTATCGTGGTTAGTTTTCCGCTCGCTCCGGCTAAATGCAGCCCGTCGCTTACCGAGACATCGGCGGGAAAGCCCGATAAAATGATTATCAGAACCACGCTGAGACCGAAAAAGATGACGACCATCTGCTTAACGTCCGTCCACGTTACCGCCTGAACGCCGCCGACCATCGTGTAAAATGTCGTCGAAAGCCCCATCACAAAAATTGTCGTTACCTCATTCCAACCTAAAACGATCGAAAGAATAACCGAAGGAGCCGCAATCACTACGCCCACGCCTAAGCCGCGAGAAATCAAAAAGAAGAAACTTGTTAAACTGCGGGTTTTCGCATCAAAACGTTTTTCCAGATATTCATAAGCCGTATAAACCTTAGCTCGGTAGAAAAATGGAACTGCAGTTATACAAAGTATTACCATCGCGAGCGGCAGCCCGTAGTAAAACTGTATAAAACGCATTCCGTCCGAATAAGCCTGACCGGTGGTACCGACAAGCGTAATCGCCGAAAGCTGTGTCGCCATCACGGAAAGTCCGACTGCCCACCAAGGCAGGCTCCGGTTGGCAAGAAAATACCCTTCAACGTCCCCGCTGTGCTTTGTCATTCGGATCCCGTCCCAAATAACATAAACCAAGTACGCGACAACGACTGCCCAATCTAGAAATCTCATTTGTTTTTTTTTATCCGATAAGATTAACTCGAAAAATGTCCGGTAAATGCTCCCAAAGCCAGAATCACGGCGACCGTCGTAATGATTACCCCCAGATACACGCGGTACCACCAGTTGTCAGGAAGCTCTTCAACATCTGCGGTTTCAATTTTTTCTTTAGTATGCATTTTTTTTGAAGTTGTTCGGGTATCTCCGGCACGGAAATACCCGAACGGTTTTAACGTTAATTAGAAAATGAATTTAATACCGAATTGACCTTGACGGCTTTCCTGCGCTGTCCGCGTGAAGCTTGTCAAAGGAAACTCAGGTGCGCCACCGGTAAAAGCTCCGGTCTCACGATCAAATCCAGACTGAAGCGTAGTGCTGCCGTAACTCAAAGTACTATTGATATTGAAGACATTAGTAGCTTCAGCGACCAATTCAATTCTAAATCTTTCGGTGATAGGAATAACTCGTGAATAACGAGCATCAACGTTGAAGAATCCCGGTGCTCTTCCGGCATTTCTTTCAAGTCCAACCGGAATATCATTACCTATACCATCACCATTCAAATCGAAGTTAGTAGTTATAGGATAGGTTTCTCCACTGCCGCCGAGAATAAAGAATCCGAATTGGTTATTGTTAAGAAGGTATCTTAACGTTCTGTTTTCCACGTCAAATTTCGGGCGAGCAGTAAAACTACCTGAAAAGGTATGTCTCTGATCCGCAACGCCATAGCCCCAGTCAAAGTCTCTGTTTGACGGATCTGATTGTGAAGCGGCGCCGACGCCCTGCAGATTTCGTTCGGGCGCATTATCTCTTACACGCGACAAGGTGTAATTGAGACTAAATTGATAGCCCTGTGAAAAACGTTTGTTCAATTGAAGAGTTAAAGCGTTGTAATTTGAATTTCCGCCTGATCCCACTTCTATGATGTTGTTAAAATTAGGATTAATTTTATTAACACAAGGATTGATAGCAGTTTTGGCAGCATTCAAGTTTCCATAGGCAGGTCTTCCATCAGCTAATGTTCTTGCTACCGGAAGGCAATTTATTTGTTTATAAACCGGAAGTTGACGTCCTTCCGAATGAATGTAACCGGCTGTGATAGACAGGTTGTTGGTTAAAGCCTGTTCAATCTGAGTTTGAAAATGCATTGCATACATATTATCAAAATCAGGGGAAACAACTTCCGCATTTTGAGTTATACCCAACGTGCTTAAAGAAGTACCTTCCGGAATAACATTCGGGAAAAGCGGGGCACCTGTTTGTGCAGGGGTTCTTGAAACACTCAGATATCTGCCTGTTCCATTAGCCTGGATTGCGTTTTCGTACATCGATAAATAAACCGTATCATAATAAATACCGGCACTTGCACGAATAACAGTCGGACGATCGCCTTCTCTTAAGCCGTAAACCACACCTAATCGCGGCGCGAAATTATTTTTATCGACTTTGAAATTTCGTCCCGCTTCAAAAGGCGAATTGGCATCTCCATCAGGAATATCATACAGATCGTAACGCAATCCGTAATTAACTTTTAATCTCGGCGTAACTTTCCAATCATCTTGCGCAAAGAAATTATAAAAAGTTGAATTGTATTCGATTTCAGCATCACCGAGAGTTTGAGCAAACGAAGTATATCCACGTCGTTGAACATCAGTCGCCGTCGGACTTTTAGCTGCCAGGTATGCGGCAAGAGTTGGAAATGTATAAGTCGCGGAAATATCAGCTCGGCGATAATCGTAAATTCTGTTTAATCCGCCGCCGAATTTCATTGAATGATCTCCGTGATTCCATGTCAAATTGTTTTGAAATTGATTCATGGTTTCGATCGGTGAAACAGTACCCACATTTCCTGCCGGACCAAAGTTTGCGACGTTTGTAATCGTGACTGACGGAACGCCTGTGGGCGTAAAGGCAGTCGGCAAGAATGCTGAGTTTCTGTGCGCGCGCTGGTAACGAAATTCGTTAAACACCGAAGGCGACAAAATCGAAGCTAATTGAATAGCCAGGGAATTTGATTTGTCATCAAGGTCAACTGTGCGCTGTAAAGTATTTAGACCGCCGCCGACGTTGTTCGGCGAAAAGTTTGAGAATTTAATGAATCTTCCGGTCAAACGATGGGCATCGCTTAACTGCACGTCCGTTCTAAAAATAAAAAAGTTTACTTTCTGAGAAGCTGGAATAGAAGAAACGAAAATATCCGAAGAAAGTCCCGAAGCAAGTAAAGCTTGTTTGTTAGTTTCGCTAATTGTTACAAGCTGTTGCGGTCTGCCCGAGAAGTCTCTGGTTACATATTCATAACCGCCGTAAAAATGCCAGCGGTCTTTGATAATCGGACCGCCGACAGCAATCGTATAATTATCTACCGTTGTAGGCGGTTTTTCAGCTAAAGGCGATGAATTAAAAGGGCGTGAAGACATCCATGTGCGTCGAAAACGATAAGCAGCCGAACCGTGAAATCCATTAGTGCCAGAAGGCGTAATGTTATTCATAACCAAGCCGGGCGTGTTACCGAATTCAGCGGAAAAGCCGTTTGTCACAAGCTGAACTTCACTAATAAATGTTTCTGAAATCGGAACCAGGCGAAGACCTGCGGAGTTTGCCTGCGTGTTTGCGTTTCCGTCGAGCTGGAAATTCGTACGTCGCGCGTAGCCGTTTGCGCTGACGCGCGGAACACCGAATTCCGTGTTCGGGCGACCGACGACGTTCGCCTGTAAAAGAGAGAAGTTGTAAGGGTTACGTGAAACGAGCGGTAAATCCTGAAGTTCTCTTGTATTAAGGACGCGTCCGAGATCGATTTTACCCGGATCTGCGATCGGCGCGTCTGATGTAATTGTAACGGTAGCGGAAACATCGCCTGCCGTCAGCGATAAATCAACCGTCGCTGTTTGTCCGGCGCTTAATGTGACGCCTTCGCGAACGAGACGGTTAAAGTTTGGGGCTTCCACTGTGATGCGGAAACTTCCGAGCGGGAGAAGCGGCGCACGGTAAACACCATTTTCGTCGCTGGTAATTTGAACCTCAGAACCTTTTTCAATATTTCTAACTGTAATAGACGCGTTAGGAACGGCTGCGCCCGCAGCATCCGTAACGACACCTTCAATTTGACCGTTTAAGGCTTGAGATTGAGCTTGGACAGAAACCTGGCTGCTCAAAAATAACAGACCAAGAACAAGCAAATAAGAACTCACTTGTCTAATTAGACATGTTGGCTTCAACATTAATTTCTCCTTTTAATTGTTAAAAAAATACTTGGGAAATGATTTAAGGAATATAACACTTGGTTATAATAAAAGTATATATTTAACGGAGAATTAATACTGTTTTTTGTGTAAAGAATTGTAAACTGGCGTAAACACTACGTTCTGTGAAATCCGCGTTCGATATCGCGCATCGTCAAACGCAAAATTACCGGTCTTCCGTGAGGGCAGGTCGTCGGCGATGAAGTGTATAAAAGACGATCGATTAACCACTGCATTTTTTCCGGCGTGAGCTTCATATTGATTTTTACGGCGGCTTTGCAGGCGAGGCTTGCGGCTATTTCATCGCGCATCGTCGATTTCGCGTTGCCGCGCTTGTGTGAATCAACCGAATCTAAAATTTCGGCAAGCAAATTTCTGATTTCCGAGGCAGGCAAATCAGTCGGAACGGCTTTAATCGCGATGGTTCTGCCCGAAAGACGCATCACATCGAAGCCGAGCGATTCGAGTTCGTCTGCGACCAGCGAAAAAGCGGCTGATTGCGCGGGAGTCAGATCGAAAGTTTCCGGCAGAAGGAGATTTTGCGATTCGATTAATCGTTCCGTTTCTTTTTTACGATATTTATCAAACAAAATTCTTTCGTGCGCCACGTGCTGATCGATCAATAACAGCCCTTCGTCATCGGTCGCGATTATAAAACTATTGTGAAGCTGTCCGAGCGGTCGAATTTTTGAAGCGGAAACCGCTGAAACTTCCGCCCTTTTAACCAGTTTCTCGGCTGAATCAAACGGCGGCAAAGCATTTTGTTTGATCGGGGCACTAATAAACACTTCGGAATTGACTTGTTGAATCGACAAATTTTCCTGTTCGCCTTTGAAAACCTCCATGGTTTGCGGCGTCGAACCCGTGTTAAAATTCGCGCCTTCAAAGCGCGCGGCTGGCAAAGAGTCATTTATTAAAGAGTCATTTATTATCGAACGCCCGGTTATTATTGAATTTTCAACCGGAATCTCACCGTTTTCAGAGTAAAGCTCGACTGTTTCAATTGCGGCAGCCGCGTTTTCAGTATTTTCTACAACTATAAAATTTTCGGTTCCGGCAGCTTCCGGGGCGTAATCTTTTTCTAAAGTTTCGCTGATTACCTGAAAATCTATTTTTGCCTGTTCGTATTTTTTTTCGTCGCGTTCGGTTTTCTCATTGAAAAGGATCGGGTTTTCCTGCCCGGTATTCGCCACGACATTTCGATCGCGCAAAATCCCGGCATCGGACAAAGCCTGGCGGACTGATTCGGCAATTACTTCTTTGACGGCTTCGCCGCGCCGAAAACGGATTTCTGTTTTCGCCGGGTGAACGTTGACGTCAATTTCGTCGTGCGGAATATCGAGAAACAAAAACGCGACCGGATAAACGCCGTGCGGCAAAACCGAGCGAAAACCTTCTATTAACCCGCCGGCAATTACCTTGTCGCGAACAAAACGGCGGTTAACGAAAAAATACTGCGCGTCGCGCGTCGTCCGGCGCTCGCGCGGAGCCGAAATGAAACCGCTGACGCTTGCCACGTAATGGCGTCCGCCCGCGACGGGCAAAAGGCTTTCGATCAAATTACCGCCGAATATCTGGTAAGCTCGCTCGCGCAAATTCTTCGACGGAGATACGCGAAGCAATTCCCTGCCGTTGTTTGTTAAAGTGAAAGCGATGTCGTGATGAGCGAGCGCGTAGTGCGTGACGATGCTCGTTATATGATAATTTTCCGTCGCTTCCGAACGCATAAATTTGCGCCGCGCCGGAGTATTAAAAAACAGATCGCGGACACAGATTGTCGTTCCCGCAGAGCGCGCCGCATCTTTTACGTCAAACAGTTTTCCGCCCTCGATATAAACCCGCGTTGCGTTCGAATCATCGAAGGTTTTTGTGACGAGCTCGATTTTTGCGACCGATGCGATCGAAGCCAGAGCTTCGCCGCGAAAACCGAGCGTCAAAATCGCGCTTAAATCATCGAGGGTTTTAATTTTTGAAGTCGCGTGTCGCTCAAAAGCCAAAATCGCGTCGTCGCGCGCCATTCCTTCGCCGTCGTCAACCACCCGCATCAATCTTCTGCCGCCGAGCTCGATGTCGATTTGAATGCGCTTCGCTCCAGCATCGATAGAGTTTTCGACCAGCTCTTTAATAACGGACGCCGGACGCTCGACGACTTCGCCAGCCGCTATCTGATTTGCTAAATTGTCTGACAAAACCTTGATTTTGTTCATTTTATATTGATTGCTGTAATTATTATATTGCTTTTCGGGCTTCGGGCGTTCGAAAGTTTTCCAGGCGTCTCTGGGAACTTCCGCTTAAACGCTTTTGTTTTATAGATATATAATTCGATGTCCTTTATCGTCCAAATCTATCGCTTCGTAAATCCAATCAATAAAATATAATCCGTATCGATTCAGATAATTCGTCACATTTACCGTTCGCTCCTGCAAATGCTTATGCGGCAAAAGCGCGGTCAAAGCGTTTGCGAGCTGGCGGTTTGCGGTTTCGTCATTGCGAATTTCGGCGTGGTGGAATTTATGCCGGAGCGCGTTAATGTGATAAATGATTTTTCGCCGGCGCGTGGCTAAATTTTCCGCAAGCGTCGGGTCGAACGCCGATAAATTTCGATCGAGGCGATCAAGCTCGCTGTTGATTTTCGTTTCGGCTTCGGTGAAAAGGTTCGCCGTTTCGCGATTTAAATGGTTTTCGACTATCTGCGGCAGAAGGCTTTCAAAACCGGCAAACAAATCTTTTAATTCCAGATCGTATTTTTCGAGCGTTCGGTTGTGTTTAGGTTCGACGATCGTAAAGCTCTGACGGTGAAATATCGGCGTCAAAGGTCTGTCTAAAATGCGGTAAACTTCGCCGCTCTGCGCGAAATAAGCGATCTCAGCCGCTCCGCCGAAATAACAGATTGTCGGCAAAAGATAATCCTGAACGACCGACCGCAGAACGACGCTCGGGCTGAATCTGCCCGGCTCTTTTTCAGCGATCCCGGCAAGTTCATCCAGAGTAAACTCGCGCGCGTTGTCTTTTGTTTTGAAAGTTCCGTTTTCGCTTTTTTTCAAAGCGTTGCGCGTGTGATCTTTTGCCTGCCAGAAAAGCGGAAAATAATCTTCGCCGATCAAAACCTGCGCGTGATAACCGTCACCCTGAAGTTCGCGGCTTCGCGAGCGCAAAGCCGAAACGATTTCTTCGGATTTTTTTATCGCTTCGACGTAAATCGGCGCCGCGAGTTTCTTTAAACGTTCCTCGAGCGGACAAAGAATGATTAAACCGTATTCGCCGCAGAGAACATTTAAAAAGCGCGCGAACGAATCGCCGTAATATGAACCGGAAACCCATGTTTCGTCAACGATTTGTTTTAATTCCTGCGTAAATTCCGTATTCGGCAGTTCTTCGAAAAGATCGGAAATTGTTTGCTTGATCGAATCGTCGAGTTTTACGTATCCGACCGGCAGGTTTTCATAACAGCGTTTCGGCTCGTTTTTAAGCTCGGAAAGCTCTGTCTCGCGATTGATTACGAAAGTTTTCGAAACTTCTTCAAAATCGTGGTCTTCGGTCGCAATCCAGAAAACCGGCACGGCTTTGTAACCGCGCCCGCGCAAACATTCGGTTAATTTCACGGCGGAAAGAGCTTTGTAAATCGTGTAAAGCGGTCCTGTAAAAAGCCCGGCTTGCTGTCCCGTAACGACCGCGACGGTGTCGGATTCGCGCAGCAAGGCAATGTTTTGCAGAGTTTTATCGCTTGCGCCGCATTTTACGTTCATTTCTTCGAGCGCATCGCAAAGCAGATTTCTGTCAGCTTTATAATTGGCTAAAACTTCCGGAATTCTTCCGGAAATCTGTGTATGAGATTCGACGACTGAGGGATAATATCGTTTTAGAGAAAGCGGATTCTGCTGATAATCGATAAAAAGCTTCGACTGATTCGGAATTTCCGAAAAAGGCGTGCTTTCGGTATGCAGCACTACTTTACCGCTCGGACAAGGACAAACAATTTCTTGCTTCACATTTTTTGCTCCTAACTTCTACGATTATAGTTTTTGAAATTGATTCTACCAAGCAAGCATAGAACAAAAAAAGAAAGAGATGGCAAATCGCAGCCATCTCTCTACTTTTATCTAAAGCCGGTTTAATTTCCGACGTTTGAAATGCGCGGACGCGTCAAAGTGTCGCTCGAAGCGGTTTCCGCTTTTCTTTCGATAACGTAAACGCCGGATGAATGCGAACCCGCGTAAATTCGATTCGAATCGTTCGGATCGAAAGCCATCGACCAGACTCTGCGGCTCGGCACTTTCATATTCTTCGAATCGACGCGCTTCCAGTTCATTCCCGCATTTTCCGAATAAAAAACGCCGCCGTCGGTTTCAAGCGCGCTCGAAACAAAGATTTCATCGGAATTGCGCGGGCTGATCAGGATGCTTGTGTAATTGCCGAGCGGAAGATTTCCGCCGCGCCGCGTCCAGCTTTTTCCGCCGTCGCGACTTAAATAAAGCGTCTGCGATGTTCCGACGTAAATGTAATCCGGGCGCTTCGGATCGATTACGATCGAGCTGACCGGAACGCCTTCGGGAGCGCCGCCGACTTTTTGCCAGGATTTGCCGTTATCGCGCGAAACGATCACGCCCGAAGTCGCCGTTCCGACCCAAATCGTTTCCGGCTGTAGAGCAGTTGTGTAAACGACAAAAATGTTTTCGTCGATGCCTTCTCCGAAAGGAACTTTCTCCCAGCCTTTCGTCATATCGTAAGTTCGATACAAGCCTTTATCGGTTCCGGCGTAAATGCCGTTTTTGCCGTCTTCCGAATAAGTTAATATCTTCACTTTATCCGTAAATGCCACTACAGGTTTCGGTTCTGTCGAAACAGGTTCAACCGTTTTTACCGGCTCAGCGGGTTTTGCAGTTTTCGCTTTAGCTGTTGTTTTGCCTTTGACAGCTTTTTTAACGGGCTTTTTAACCGGTTTCGGTTTCGGCGGCGTAATCTGCGTCCAGTTTATGCCGCGGTCAGTCGATTGAAACAAACCGAGATTGGTTCCGAGATAAACATTGTTGGAATTTACGCGATCCTGCAAAATGGCGTACGGCGAAACCCGGTTGATGTCGAGATTTTTTGCCTGCTGCCACGACCTTCCGGCATCGCTGCTCGTGAAAACAAATCCGCCGCCGGTTGCCGTGTTGTGCGTCGTCGCATAAAGCCGCGTTGAGTTTTCGTGGTCGGGCGTAACCGAATAAGTAAAACGACTGGAAAAATTTTCGTTGGTCGGCGCAAAGTTTTTTCCGCCGTCGGTCGAAACCAACACGCCGTAGTTATTCGTCCCGATATACACTCTTTGCGGGTCTTCGGGATGAACGGCAATGGAATTTATTTCCAAATCTCTCCTGGTTGTCAGCGACCACGTCTTGCCGCCGTTTGTCGTCATCCAAAAGCCTTCGGTCGTCGCGGCGTAGATCGTGCCCGGAAGCGTCGGGTGCTGGAGAATATCGCGCGTGCGGCGCGATTGAGCGGGAATTCCTTGAATTTTCGCCCATTTTTCGCCGCCGTTAAACGATTCGTAAATCCCGCTGCAAGCCGACGCGACAATGTGATTTGGGTCACGCGGGTCGATCGTGATCGCGAAAACGTCCGAATCGTCAATCATCCCGTTTTTAATCAAACGCCAGCTTTTTCCGCTGTCGGTCGATTTATAAGCCCGCCACCAGGTTCCGACATACAAAGTGCTCGGATTGCGCGGGTCTATCGCCATCGAGCCGACGTTAACCGGCATTGTCGATGATGGAATTTTTTCCCAGTCATCGCCGAAATTTTTTGAAACCCAAACGCCGCCGGTTGTTCCTACCATCAAAACCTTCGGATCAGCCGCCGATTGTGTCATTGAATGGATTGATTCCTTTTTTAATTCCTTCGCTTCGTCCCAGCTTAAACCGCCGTCTTTGGATTTAAAGAATCCGCCCGGCGAGGTATGCCTGTGACCCGAAGCGTAAATCACATTGGAATCCTGCGAATCAACCATTAACTGGTCAAGAATCAATTGCGGGCGATTGAGATTTACAAGCAGCCGCCAGGATTTTCCGGCGTCGGCTGAAGTATGAATCTGCCCGTCGAGCGTGCTGATATAAAGCCGATTTTTGTCTTTCGGATCAACGGCTACGACGCGAACATCGCCGCCGGTCGGACCGACGACTTCCCAGCTACTGAACTTTTCCGGATCGGTTACGACGTTGTTATCCGACGCCGGAATTGAAATGCTCGTTAAAAGCATCGCCGCTACAGCCAACAAGAAACTGATTTTCAAACGGGGGTTTTTGGTAATTCTTGACTTCATATTTTTATTGATGACTGAAATTGAAACCTTTGGGACATCTTTCGAATTGAATCAAATTCAATTATTCAGATGATGTTTAAGAGACAGATGTTTGCATTAATACCGCAAAAAAGGAGTTGTTTTTTGGATT
Source organism: Acidobacteriota bacterium (assembly GCA_025463125.1). GTDB lineage: Bacteria > Acidobacteriota > Blastocatellia > Pyrinomonadales > Pyrinomonadaceae > SXVE01. Next base: position 11,704 of record JAOAPX010000184.1, read on the forward strand.
TAAGGTTTACCGAGCGCTTCGGCAACTTTATTTTACACAAATGAAATCATTAGTCAATTTATTTACATCATTTAAAGCACAAAAGCGAAAGACGTTTCTTAAGTGAAACGTCTTTCGCTTTTTGTAAAAGTTTACATCCCTTTCAAGATGTAAAACCGTTTAATTACTCGGGTGTCGGAGCATCGGCACCGGCAGGAACGAAAACCAATCTGGTTCTCAGTCCTTCACCTGTGTCTCCGCCCTGAACGAATGTAAAGCGAGCCGGATCCTGATTACGGAAAGCGATGTGATTTCTGATCAATCTTTCGCGTGCCGCAACCTGTCTCGCCGGTCCGTAGGTAATGATATAACCTTGAGCCGTCGGATCGTTTTGCAGTCTTGAGAAGAAGTTATCGAGTCTTCCTCTTACTTCGTCATTAGGCAATACATTAAATGTATCGAAGTCTTCAATTGTCGGTTTCGGTGTAACAATACCCGTTTCCGAAGCTGTAGTCTGGCAGTTACATGCCGGATCAGTTCCGCCGATGTTTACGGTTGCAGTTACGTTTCCGCTTTGCGGTGCAGTAACGGTGATTGAAGGAGTTCCCTGTCCGGAAGCAATTTCACCGGCTGAAACCGACCAGGTATATGTAATACCTTCCTGGTTTCCACCGCTCAAATTAGCCGTAAAGGTCATCGTACCACCCGGCTGAACGCCTTCAGAAGGTCCTGTTACGCTCGGAGTAGGACAATTACACGGCGGCGGGATCGGCACACAGTCACATTCGGTAACGGTGATTGTACGGGTTTGAGTTTGTCCGCAAACTCCGCAGCCGTCATCGACACCTGCCGTGATTGTGTAAGTTCCCGGTCTGACGCCCGTCAAATCCCACGAAACATTTGCGCCCTGACCGACAACGCGTCCACCGGAAACGGTGTAGTTGTAGGTAAGAACGTCGTTTTCTACGTCAACCGCTGTTGTCGCAATGCTAACCGACATTACGTCGCTGCATGTCGTGCCTTCTCTCGGCTGGAAACCGGCTGCACAAGGCAATGTAACGGTTGTTTGACCCAGAGTAAGATTTGTTACGTTAGCCGGAACGTTAATGATTTCGGCTTGACGAGCATCACGTCTTCCGGCAAAAAGCTGAACGATAAATCCGTGCGGGTCGCTGGAAGTTTGGAAGCCTTGCGGAACTCCGCTGAATGATGTCGTGATCGTGCGGCTCGGAACGGTTCCTGCGCCGGGCACGAAAACACTTGAAGTAGTTGTGCTTTCGTCGTCGAAGCTATCGCGATCTTGCTGGTTAAAGTGATGACGATAAGCGAAACTAAGTCCAAACCAGCGAGCCGGGAAAATACGAACACCGGCTAATCCGTCAAACGGATTGTTTTCAAAGGCATTCGGTGTACGACCGCCGACATATTGGGTTGTACGAGCTTCTAAAATCGGCTGAAAATATTTATTAACCGGGAAGTCAAGAGCGATACCGGCAACAACTTCGTCTCCGCGATCCAAAAGGGTAACATCTTCCGTACCGCCGAAATCGGCTTTGATGTCGCTGTTGTAAATGTAACCGAGGTTAGCGGAAACGTTTAACCACGTTTGGAGACGAGCGTCAGCAAATAAAATACCGCCGATGTCGCCGCGATTGCTGCTGAACGGATTCCAGCCGCCGCCGCCTGCGCTCGAACCGCGCTGAAGCTGATTAAAGCCTGCGAAATCGTTTGCCTGGTCAGCATAAAAACGATAGAAAGGGATAACACCCACGCCAATCGGATTATCTAAGCTGGTAAAGCGAATTTTCGCGCCAACCGTAAACGTGTTGAAAGAAGATTCACCGTATGTACGATTGATAAGCGGAGCATCGGGCAAATAGCTCGGCGCCGCAGAGAATATCGTCGGCACTTCAGCGCCCGGAGCACAGCTCGTGCCTGATGTACAGACCGACTGCAGTACTACGCCCGGTAAAATACTTCCGTATACCGAACCGATTCCAGGGAAAAGGTCAGCGCCGTTTCCGCCGGCTCTAATCGGTCCGAGCGTGGCGTTTGTTCCTGCCGGGAAGCCGAAAACCGGACCCGAGAAAAACGGTGAGGTAAAACCGAAAGTTCCGGCATTACCGCCAACGAACGGGAATTGGGTAAACGGCTGTAAGCTTCGCGGACGAAAAACCGCCGCATTTGCAAACTGGCTGGTGCCCGGTCCCTGCGGAGCTAAGACAATAGCCGCGCCGCTTTGGTTGACACCGTTAATCATTAACTGTGAATTGGGTAAATAAAAGCTTGAAAGATTACGCGGCGAGTTAATTTTAACTGCGCGATAAGCATCTGTATTAAAAAACAATTCAACGTGGTTAGTTAAACCAACCTGAAAGCTGACCGGAACTTCAACAATATCAGCATTACCCGGATCGCGGTCGAAATTGCTGTAAGCCGCGCTGAAGGTAAATTCGCCTCTTCTTAATGTTTGTCCGTCATATACTGTAAAAAGACCGGTCGGACCTCCCGGAGGACCTCCGGTTCCGACAGTCGGAGCCGTGTTACGCGGATCTTTCTCCGGTCTGGCATCCGTATCTACAGTTGTAGTTCTTGTCGTTGTTGTAGTTGTTGTAGTAGTAGTTTGTGCTGACACAGAAAAAACCAGTGTCAACAACATTAGCGCCATTACATACGCCTTGTTAGCGAGTTTCATCACATTCCTCCGCCGAAAATAATTTAAAATTAAATTTCAATTTGTAGCTTAAAGTAAGAAAACAATAAATATCAATCTTTTCAATAAGCTACTCAATTATTACATACACAAAAAAACTTGCAAACTTTAATTGTCTTAATTTTATCTTTAAGCCCAATAAATTTAAGTTTATAGTTGTAAATTTATATGAAAGGTTAACTTAAAAGTCAATGAAAACTTTTTGAAGTCATACACTTCCTCGTTAAGACCTTACTCCAGATGACTCCGAAAATCAAGCATTTTTTATAAATCGTATAAATTCACTTACGCGTAAATACCGCGCATTTTCGTATCATAAGCCACCCGGTCGATCGCCAGCATATAGGCGCCGGTTCGCGTATCAACGTTATGAAGTTCGGAAAAGCGGCTGAGTTCATTGAAGCTTGCCACCATTTTCTCTTCAAGCCGTTGATTTACCTCGTCTTCGCGCCAGAAATATCCCATCCGGTCCTGAACCCATTCAAAATAAGAAACCGTTACGCCGCCGGCGTTCGCCAGAATATCCGGAATAACGAATATCCCTTTATCGTGCAATATTTTATCGGCTTTCGGCGTCGTCGGTCCGTTGGCGCCTTCAGCCAGAATTTTACATTTGATACGGTCTGCGTTTTCAGAGGTTATCTGGTTTTCGGTCGCGCACGGCGTAAGCACGTCGCATTCGAGTTCCAAAAGCTCTTTATTCCCGACCTGATCGGCTTCCTTATAACCTTCCAAAGTTTTATTAGCCTGAAGATAGGCTAACACTTCAGGAATATTAAGTCCTTTTGCGTTATAAATTCCGCCGCTGATATCGGAAATTGCCGTAACCTTATAACCCTGCTCGTACATTAAAGCCGCGCCGATTCCGCCGACGTTTCCGGAGCCTTGCACGACCACTGAAGTTTTTTCCGGCGTTAATTTAAATCTCTTGATGGCTTCGTTTACCGTAAACAGCACGCCGCGACCCGTTGCTTCCCGGCGACCGAGCGAGCCGCCGATTGCGACAGGCTTGCCGGTAACAATGGCAGTAACGGTATGTCTTGCGTGCATCGAATAAGTATCCATAATCCACGCCATCGTTTGCTCGTTAGTGTTCATATCCGGAGCGGGCACGTCTTTATCCGGTCCTATAAAATCAAGCAGTTCTGATGTGTACCGGCGCGTTAATCGTTCCAATTCGCCTTGAGACATCTGCATCGGATTGCAGACGATTCCGCCTTTCGCTCCGCCAAACGGAACATTGACGACCGCGCATTTCCACGTCATCCAGGCGGACAAAGCTTTTACTTCATCCAGGGTCACGTCCGGCGCGTAACGTATTCCGCCTTTTGCCGGACCGCGCGCGAAATTGTGCTGCACTCTGTAGCCTTCAAAAACCTCGATATGACCGGTGTCCATTTTAACCGGAATATAAACCTTCAGCTCCCTGCTCGGAACCCTTAAAACTGCGTATAAATCAGGATCTAATCCCAGGATTTGGGCGGCTCGGTCAAAGCGTTCACTCATGGCTTCAAAAGGATTTTTTTCATCGCTTCCTTTAAATCGCCGCATTTCATCTGCCATCGGATTTGCCATCTGTTTGTTAACTCTCCAAATTTAATATTGTATTTTGCGTTATCTTTTACTTTTTATATCTTACTTTTTATCTTTTTACTTTATCTTTCTACTTTATATATCTTACTTTTTTATCTTTTACTTTTATATCTTATTTTTATGGCTTTATAAATTATTGTTTCAGAGTTTCGTTCATAGCGCCGCTCCGAAAGCCCTGCAAATCAAGCGTCACGTACCTAAATCCGAGGCTCTTGAATTTCTTTGTAAATACTTCTGCGACTTTGATATCTAAAGCCTTCGAAAGCTCGGCGGGAGAAATTTCAAGACGTACGAGGTCGTCATGAACACGGACGCGAAATTCCTTAAAGCCTAAATCGCGCAGAATCATTTCGCCCTTTTCAACTTTTGAAAGTCTTTCAATCGTTACGGGAACGCCGTAAGCTATCCTTGAAGAAAGACACGGGCTGGCGGGCTTGTCCCATGTCGGCAAACCGTGTTTTTTACTTAAAGCCCTTATTTCATCTTTGCTCAAACCCGCTTCAACGAGCGGGCTTTTCACTTCTTTTTCTTCGGCGGCGGCTCTGCCCGGGCGATAATCGCCCACATCGTCCGCGTTTGTGCCGTCAACGACATACTTTATATTATTTTGCAGCGCAATTTGAGAAAGCTTGCCGTAAAGCTCCGTTTTGCAGAAATAGCAGCGATTCGTCGGGTTTGCCTGATAATCCGGATTATCCAGTTCTTCCGTGTTTATCGTTTGAAAATTAAAAGCGAAATTCAAAGCGATTTTTTCGGCTTCATCGCGCTGGATTTGCGAAACGCTCGGAGATATTCCCAAAAGGCAGACGGCGTTTTCTTTTAATTCCTGCGTGGCGATCAGAGCTAAATACGCGCTGTCGACGCCGCCCGAGTAAGCGACCAACACCTTTTGCATTTCGCGCATCTTAAGACGCAAATTGAATTCTTTTTCTTCGGCTGAAGAAGCCTTTGTTTCGTAGATGCTTTTTTGTGACAGTGCCATTATTTCCGGCTTAAATGCTAATTATTTCTAACTTTGTTCAAGCTAAAAATCTTAACTTAACGCATCGAATTAAAGCAAATCTTTAATATTAAAATTCGCCCCGGCAACCCGAAAAATGTTAGACGATTTCGCGCTTTAATGCTAAAGTTTAACTTGTTCTCCTTCTATAAAAATGAATTGTTTTTCAAATCGTTACCGGCAAATTTATGCGCAGAATATCTCGTTTATTTTGGCGTTTTTCTTTCTTTTGTTTTCATTTACAACTATCGCTCTCGCGCAGGAAGACGCAGACGAGCGGGAAAATCCGGTAATAATCTTTAACCTTGGTCAGGAAGCCCACGAAAAAGGCGATTTAAACGAGGCTTTAAAGTTTTACGATCAAGCCTTAAAAATCGCGCCCGATTTCCCCGAAGCCGAATACCAGCGCGGCAGCGCGTTTCTTTCTTTGGGAAAAACGGACGAAGCGGAAAAAGCTTTTCGCCGTGCCGTACAATTGCGCGCCGATTGGTCTCTGGCTGCCGCGAAGCTCGGCGAAGTTTTGGTGAGAAAACACGTTCTTTCGCTTAAAAACGCGGATGCCGAAAAGATAAAGCAAAGTTTTGCGGAAACGTCAAATGTCTTAAAAAAAGCGATCGAGCTCGACGCCGGTAATTTTCCCGCTCACGTCGCTCTCGCCGATCTGCAATTAAGCTCGGCGGCGCAACCTGACGTGCTGAAGGAAACGCTCGTTCGGGTGAGAAAGATTTCCGACGGGAAAATGAATGTTCCGGCTTCGGTCTGGGCAGCGCGTGCGGCGCTTGAAAACGCTCTCGGAGAAAAAGCTTCGGCGAAAACGAGCGTCAATCGCGCTCTTGAAATCGATCCGAAAAACGTCAATGCGCTTTTCGAACGCGCCGAAATCGCTTTAGCCGAAGGCGACACAAACCAGGCGGCGGGCATCGTAAAAACTATTACGCAGTTATCACCCGCTTACCCGAACATAAACCTGTTTCAGGCGCGAATTTACGCTTCGAGCGGCAAGCCCGACGAAGCTTTGAAGATTCGGGACGCCGAGAAAAATCTTTCGCCTGCGGCTGTTTCCCTGCGCGAAAAAATTATCGCGAGCAATTCGGTCAACGCGTCTGAACTCGAAAAGCAGCTTGAAAAAGACGCGAAAAACGCGTTCGTTCTCGGTCGCCTGTGCACGCTTCTGCGCGCCGAGAATCCTGTAAAAGCAATTGAATATTGTCGCCGCGCATCCGAAGCCGAACCGGCTAACATCACGCACGCCGTCGGGTTCGGCGCAGCGCTGGTTCAGGCAAAGCGTTATGAAGAAGCGGTCAATCTTTTCCGAAAACTCGCCGAATTTGCGCCGGAGAACTTCACGGTTCGCGCCAATTACGCGACGGCGCTTTTTCAATTAAAGAAATTTCCCGAAGCAAAAGCCGAATATCTTTGGCTGACCGAAAAACAGCCGAATCTGGCGGTGGCTTTTTATTTCCTCGGCATAACGCACGACCAGCTCGGCGAGTATCTCGACGCGATGGCAAATTACCAACAATTTTTACGGCTTGCCGATCAAGACCAAAACAAACTGGAAATCGAAAAAGTAAATTTGCGCCTGCCCGTATTGCAAAAACTCATCAAAGATAAAAAGGGAAAGAAAAATGTATAAATCGCACGTATTCTCAAAAAGAAAATTCTTTAAAAAGGCAAGGGTCAATAAATTGTATTTCCTCATTTTCACTTGCTCGTTTATATTTTTCCATTCTGCCTCAATTTTTGCTCAGGACCCGGACATCAGCGAAATCGCGCCGCCGCCGCTGAAAGTTCTTTCAAAAACTGAGAAGAAACAACTCGATGAACAAACGGATATAAAAAAACGGACGATTCTCGCGCTGGAATTAATGGAAGCGAGGTTGAAAAGAATCGAGGAACTGGATAATCAAAACGAATTCGTCAAAATGTACGAAGAGCTCGGCGGTTTTCACGCTTTGATGGATTACACGCTCGTATTTCTCTATCGAAACAACGCCAGCAGAAAAAATCTCAGTAACCTCAAGCGCTATGAAATTGGTTTGCGCACTTTTCCGCCGCGCCTTGAAGTTATCCGGCGCGAGCTGCCGATTAAATATGAGTCTTATATGCGCGAAGTCATAAAAATGATTCGAGACGCGCGCTCAAAAGCCATCGAGCCGTTTTACGGCAACACGGTGGTTCCGAATATAAATAATTAATTTTTAAATATTCCTTGAATCGATACGCTCTTAATAATTAAAAATCACTCGAATCAATCTAAATTCTATGAAAAACTTACGCTTGATTTCATTCACGAGCTTTGCCTGCGTTCTTTTTTTTCTTTCGTTGATCGCCGCCCCGCAAGCTTCGGCGCAAAAGCGCGATTATATGACCGATGCTGAAAGCGAGCTTGTGCGCGAGGCGCAGGAAATCGATAAGCGCATTGACGTGCTCGTAAAAATGATCGATCGCCGTTTTGCCGTAATTAACAACGCGGCGCTGAAAACTGAAAAACATTCCGAGAAATGGGGCGAGCCGCCGACCGGTTCACGCATCGAACTGCTTTCCGACATCAGCAAACTTTTGCAGAAAGCCATCGACGATATCGATGACGTCGCCGCTCACAACCGGATGGACAGCAAGCTTTTCCCGAAAGCGATGAACAGTTTAGCCGAAGCTTCAAACCGCTATCTTTCGCAGCTGAAATCCGTTTACGATCAATCGCCCGACCAGAAAGAAAAAGGCTTGATTTCGGGAGCGAGCGAATTCTGCCGGCAAATAATCGAGGCGTCGGCTAAGGTGCCGAAAGATTTGCCGAAAGACGAAAAGAAAAAGAAATCGAAAAACGACACTTAAACAGGCTCCTACTTATTACAAAATAATTCTATAAAATTTTTATAAAGCTTATAATTCCGGACTTATAAACAGCAGTTCAGCAAAACCGCCGCTTATCGTTCCGGATATTTTTTTGTTTTCGTTACAGTTCATTAGAAAAACGAATTTCGGCAACAAAATTTTCTCATCAAAGGACTTTTGACACTCGCAACTTGTGAGTGTTAGTTTTTTTCTTTTACACTTCTTTCTTACAATAAAATATGTTTAATCCAGATTTAAAGAAAACGCCGCTTAATGAAGCGCACCGCGCGGCGGGCGGAAAAATGGTTGATTTCGGCGGCTGGGATATGCCGGTTCAGTATTCCGCAGGAGTTATCGCCGAGCATCTCGCCACGCGCACCGGCGCAGGGCTTTTCGATGTTTCGCATATGGGCGAAATACTGGTTGAAGGCGAAGACGCAATCGCATTTGTTAATCGCTTGACGACAAATGACGTGACGAAACTCGTTGACGGTCAGGCGCATTATTCCGCCCTGACGAACGAAAACGGCGGCATCGTTGACGATTTACTGGTTTACCGTTTTTATCACGACAAGCTTCTTCTTGTCGTCAATGCATCGACGACCGATAAAGACTGGAACTGGATTACTTCTCATAAAAAAGACGAGGCGATAACGCTGACAAACGCGAGCGCCGATTATTGCCAGATCGCCATCCAGGGACCGAAAGCGCTGGAAACAGCGCAGAAATTAACCGGCGAAAAACTCGACGAAATCAAATATTATCATTTTACGGTCGGCGTATTTGACGGTGTTGATGCGATAATTTCCCGCACCGGCTACACGGGAGAAGACGGTTTTGAAATTTACGCCGACGCGAAATACGCCGAGCGGCTTTGGAACAATTTTTTAGAAGCGGGCGGCTACGGAACGGAAAACGGATTGCTGCCGTGCGGGCTGGCGGCGCGAAACACTCTGCGGCTCGAAGCGGCGATGTCGCTTTACGGTCACGAACTCGGCGACGACATTTCTCCGCTTGAAGCGAATTTAGGCTGGATCTGCAAATTAAATAAAGGCGATTTTATCGGGCGCGAGAAACTGTCGAAGTTAAAAGAAGACGGTGTAAAGCGAAAAATCGTCGGTTTCGAAGTGACCGGCAAAGGCATCGCGCGCGACGAATTCGACGTTTATATAAATGATGAAAAAGTCGGTCGCGTAACTTCCGGCTCGCCCGCGCCGTTTCTGAAAAAGAATATCGGCTTAGCCTTTGTGCCGATTGAATTTGCAAAAATCGGTCAAGAAATTACAATTGATGTCAGAGGTAAAAAATTAGCGGCGCAGATCGTGCCGACTCCTTTTTATAAAAGAGAAAAGTAGATTTTGCTATGGAAATTGGTTTCAAACCAAAACCCAAAATCTGAATTCCTATAATCAAATTATGTCAAATATTCCTGAAAACTTACGCTACTCGAAAGACCACGAATGGGTTTTGGTTGACGGCGACGTCGCTACAATCGGCATTACAGATTACGCGCAGCACGCGCTCGGCGATGTCGTTTACGTTGATATGCCGCGCGTCGGCGATAAAATGAGCTCGCACGAAGCGTTCGGCTCGGTCGAATCGGTCAAAGCCGTATCGGAGACATTTACCCCGATTGCCGGCGAAATCGTTGAAGTAAACGAAGCGCTCAACGACGATGCCGAAAAAGTCAATACCGATCCTTACGGCGACGGCTGGATGATAAAAATTAAAATGGATAATCCGCTCGAAGCCGACGGGATGCTTTCGGCGGAAGAATACGAAGAATACCTTTCAAATCAGTAAATTATTGATAACGGATAAAAGATGCTCGGCAGGACCGCTTCTTTCGATATCAATTGCCCGTTATTTACTATCAATTATTATGCGTTATATACCAAATTCACCCGAAGAGCGTGAAGAAATGCTTGGTATCGTCGGGTTGAACTCCGCCGAAGAGCTTTTTCGTTCGATTCCCGCTGACATTCAACTTAATCGCGCTTTAGAGGTTACAGACCCGCTCGCCGAGCCGGAAGTTATCGACGCGATGGAAATCATGGCGGCGAAAAATTCCGCTTCGCGCAAACCATCGTTTTTAGGCGCGGGCGTTTACTCGCATTATTCGCCGACGGTAGTCGATTATTTGATCCAGCGCAGCGAGTTTTTTACTTCTTATACGCCTTATCAGCCGGAAGTTTCCCAGGGAACGCTGCAATACATTTTTGAATTTCAAACTTTGATTTGCCAGTTGACCGGAATGGATGTGGCGAACGCATCGATGTACGACGGTTCGACCTCGATGGCTGAGGCTTTCCTGATGGCACAGCGCGTGACGCGACGCGATAAGGTCGTCATCGCCGAAACGGTTCACCCGGAATATCTGGAAGTCGCGAAAACCTACACGCAGCACGGCGATTTGACGATTGAAACCGTTCATTTCGACAAGGAAACCGGGCGCGTTTCGGAAAACGAACTGAACAAGCTCGACGACAAAACCGCCGCGCTCGTCGTTCAATCGCCGAACTTTTTCGGCTGCATCGAAGACTTGCAGGCGTTGGCTGACAAAGCGCACGCCGTCGGCGCGCTGTTTATCGTCGTCGTCACGGAAGCGATTTCGTTCGGGCTTTTGAAATCTCCGGGCGAATCTGGCGCGGACATTGTCGTCGGCGAGGGTCAAAGCTTCGGAATCCCGATGTCTTTCGGCGGTCCGCACGTCGGTCTTTTCGCGACACGCGAAAAATACGTGCGAAATATGCCGGGACGGCTTGCCGGCGTCGCCTACGACAAAGACGGCAATCGCGGTTTCGTTTTAACGCTCGCGACGCGCGAACAGCATATTCGCCGCGAAAAAGCGACTTCAAACATCTGCACGAATCAAGGCTTGATCGCGCTTGCCGCGACCGTCTATATGGAAACGATGGGCAAAAAAGGCTTGCAGGAAGTCGCGATGCAAAACGCGCAGAAAGCAGCTTACGCCGCAAATCAGATCGCCGGGATCGAAGGCTTTTCGCTTCCCTTTTCCGCGCCGAAGTTTAATGAATTCGTCGTCCGCGCGCCGCGAAACGCCGCCGAAATCATGGAAAAACTTCGCACGGAAAAAGACATTATCGGCGGTCTGGCTTTATCGCGTTATTACCCGGACAATCCGAGCGATTTTTTGGTTTGCGTAACCGAAACGAACAAAAAAGCGCAGATTGATAATCTGGTTGAAGGTCTTAGTACTTTGTCATAATTATTTACATGTCTTTCGGTACTATTGAAATTATACTTTTAATATTCGCAGTTATTTCTGTGATTGTATTAGTAATGTTTTTTATGGTCGGAAAAATTATTATGAAAGACCTAAGAAATCAGACGCAATTGAAGAAATGTAAATTTTGCGGCGAAATGATTCAGCCCGAAGCCGTTGTTTGTCGTTATTGTAAAAGAGACTTATAAGAAATGAGCATTAAAAAAGTTACACAGCATCCGACACAGAATGAAGCGTTGATTTTTGAGCGTTCGCAGACCGGCAGAGTCGGTTACCGCCTGCCGAAACTCGACGTTGAAGAAACCGATCTCGACGATATTTTACCAGCCGATCTGCGCCGAACCGACGATCTCGAAGGCGTGCCGGAAGTTTCCGAAGTTGACGTAATTCGTCATTTTACGAGAATGTCGACGTGGAATTTTTCGATCGATCTCGGAATGTACCCGCTCGGAAGCTGCACGATGAAATATAATTCGCGTCTAAACGAAAAGGTTGCGCGAATTGCCGGTTTTACAAATCTGCACCCGCTCGCGCCCGTCGAAGAATCGCAGGGCGCGCTCGAACTGATTTACGAGCTTCAGGAAGATTTAGCGGAAATAACGGGGCTTTCCGGCGTTTCTTTGCAGCCTGCCGCCGGAGCTCACGGCGAAATGACGGGCGTCATGCTGATTCGCGCTTTTTTGGATAAACGAGACGGCGCGGCTTCGAAAGACCGGCGCGTTATGCTCATTCCCGATTCGGCTCACGGAACGAATCCAGCTTCCGCAGCGCTCGCCGGATTTTCGGTTAAAACCATCAAATCAACGGCTGAAGGCTTAACCGATCTCGGACATTTGCAGCAGCTTTGCGATGAAGGCGGCGTAGCCGGTTTAATGCTGACCAATCCGAACACGGTCGGCATTTTCGAGAAAAACATCAAAGAAATCTGCGAAATCATTCATAAAGCGGGCGGCTTGGTTTATATGGACGGCGCGAATATGAACGCGCTCGTAGGTGTTGCGCGTCCGGGCGATATGGGCGTCGACGTTATCCATCTGAATCTGCACAAAACGTTTTCGACTCCGCACGGCGGCGGTGGTCCGGGCTCGGGTCCATGCTGCTGCACTGCCGAATTAGAACCGTTTCTCCCTACGCCGAGGGTCGTCAAAGAAGGCGAAACTTTTAAATTAGATTTTAATCGTCCCGAATCGATCGGTCGCGTTAAAGCCTTTTACGGCAATTTCGGAATGTTTATCCGCGCGCTTTCGTACATATACACGCATGGGGCGAGCGGTCTGCGCGAAGCGACGGAAACGGCTGTCTTAAACGCTCGCTACGTCGGCGAGCTGCTCAAAGAGGATTTCGACAAACCGTTTGAGTCCGATTCGATGCACGAAGTTATCTTTTCGCATAAAAAACAATCCAGAAAAGGCGTCCACACGCTCGACATCGCAAAACGTCTGATCGATTACGGCTTTCACCCGATGACGATTTATTTCCCTTTAATCGTCGAAGGCGCGATGCTCATCGAACCGACCGAATCTGTGGGTCGTGCCGATCTCGACGCTTTTGTCGAAGCGATGCGCGACATAAACAAAGAAGCGCAGGAAAACCCGCAGCTCGTCATAGACGCTCCGCATTCAACCAGGATCGGGCGGCTCGATGAAGCGACGGCGGCGAGAAAACCCGTTCTCCGCTGGAAACCGGAAACCGAAGCGACGGCAAAATCCGCATAAGTTTTCGTTACCGCATTAGAATATAAAGAAAAGCTAAGATAAAATTTTATCTTAGCTTTTCTGGCTTTTTTGTATGAAAAATTTACCGCAAAAACAACCTAAATTGATGAAGGAATTACGGAATACCACTTCGAAAGAAGAATTAAAACGTCGTCTCGAAGCTGATCCAGAGCCGCGAAAAACGATCTCGTTTTATCAGTATCACCCGGTAGAAAATCCGCACCAATTCAGGGATTCATTGTTTGAAGCTCTCGAACGGCTCGAAGTTTTCGGGCGCATTTATGTCGCGTCCGAAGGCATTAACGCGCAGATCAGCGTGCCGGAAAAATATTTCGACGAGTTTGTAAAATACCTGTATTCGATTGATTTCTTAAATGGCGTCCGGTTAAACATCGCGGTCGATGACGACGGGAAATCTTTTTGGGTTTTGCATATCAGGGTAAAAAATAAAATCGTCGCCGACGGCATCGAAGACCCGAATTTTTCGATGCGGCGGCGCGGCAAATATTTAAAGGCAAAAGAATTTAACGAGCTGACCGAAGACCCGGAAACGATCGTCGTCGATATGCGCAATTATTACGAATACGAAGTCGGGCATTTTGAAAATGCGCTTGAAGTTTCATCCGATACTTTTCGCGAACAATTGCCGATGGCGGTCGAGATGCTCGAAGATAAAAAAGATAAAAATATCATAATGTACTGCACGGGCGGGATTCGCTGCGAAAAGGCGAGCGCATACCTGCTGCACAACGGTTTTTCGAATGTTTATCACCTCGAGGGCGGAATTATCGAATACGTTCACCAGGTAAAAGAGCACGGCTTGGAAAATAAATTCAAAGGCGTAAACTTTGTTTTCGACAACCGGCTCGGCGAGCGGATTTCCGGGGAAATCATCAGCCATTGCCATCAATGCGGCGAAAAAAGCGCGGCGCATCGCAATTGCGAGAACGCAGCCTGTCATCTTTTGTTTATTCAATGCGACGCGTGCCGCGACAAGTATAACGGCTGCTGCAGCGATGAATGCCTGGAATTAAGTCGTTTGCCCGAAGAAGAACAAAAACAGATCAGACGCGTCAAAGCCGAGAAACCCGAAGCTTTCAACAACAGCCAAAAAAGATGGCGGACAAGATTTTTTGACGCGCGTTGAACGCCGGTTTTCACTATTTTCACTATTTTCACTATTTTCACTATTTACCGATTTATAAATTTTCAATTTTACATCACGACAATTTGGGACTGAAACACCTTGCAGATGTATCTAAAAAGGCTTGTATCTCGTTACAAGCTTTTTCTTCTTTGCCGCTTTGCGCCTTTGCGGGAAACAACGATTAAAGTGATTAAACTCAAACCTTTTGCATCAGCGTTTAGTCGTTGTTTTATCGATCACCGTTGTTTTTGTCCATTTCTATTAACGCGAGGCGTTTGACGATTTCACCGTTTTCCAGATGCTTTTCGACGATTTCCGGAACGTCTTCGGCGCGAACCTGCGCGTACCAGACGCCGTCCGGATAAACCAGCACAGCGGCGCCGATCGAGCAAAACCCGACCGAGCTGCAATCGGTTAAAACAATTTCGCCCCGCGGATTTCTGCCCTTCGATTCTTTTCCGAAGCGGAGATTCCGCCGTTCGAGTTCCTTTTCAAAAGCGGCTTTCACTTCCCCGCTGCCGACAGCCGCGCAGGATTTACCGCTGCAAACGAATACGTGCCGTTTTATCGGCGCTGCTGCGACCGGAGCCAGTTTTTTGAGCTGCTCCCGGTCTTCGATGTGTTTTCTATCGCTCATACTACCGATAAGATTATTGGCTATGATCGTAAAAAGCAAAAAGCAGACTTTTTCTTGAAAAGCCTGCTTTTTTTATTATTGATACGTTTATAAATTAACGCGGATTGACGGCGTTTGTCGCTCCTTTAACGATTTTCGAATTAACGATTTTGCCCGCCGAATCAAGCGTTACTTCGATAATTCCGCCGGTCGAGTCCTGCAATCGTCTAACTGTCTGCCCGGCGTTATTGGTCGTTTCATTGACGACGCGCAAACCGGTCGCTGCTGTATCCAAAACCGAGCCGAGTGTTCGCTGATTAACAACATTGCCGGTCGTATCAAGCGTTTTTTCGACGATATTCCCGGTCGTGTCGAGAGTTCTCTGCACGGTTTGTCCCAGGGTGTTGATCGTCTGGCTTAAAACTCCGCCCGGCTGAAGCGCGGTGTTCGCGACATTTCCGACTGTTCCGACCGTATTATCAACCGTCGTCAAAAGTCTTTCGAGAATTTGCGGGTTGCGGTCAATTGTGGTTAAAGTCCGGTCGATAATCGCTGCGACGTTATCAAGCCTGACTTTTAGCAAAACCTCGGCTTTGACGCCTTTGATCGTCAATTTCACTTTATCGATACCGACGTCTGCGCCCGCCGTCAACTGCAATAGATTGGCGAGCCGCGCATCGAGCGAAACTTTCGCCCGCAGGTTTTCAACTTCGAGCGTAATTTCTTCGACTGAAAGATTCGGAACGTCAAGCAAAACGTCCGGGTCACCGCTTGCCGCCGATTGTCTGCGGCGCTCGCTCGCTTCGTTCTGGCGATTTTGTTCTTCGGCGGAAAGCGGTCTTACGCGCGAAACGGGCGTCGGCGTCGCGCGCGGCGACGCGGTTGTATTTGTTGTTATGCTCGTGTTTCTGTCCCCGGTTGTCGTTTGGGCTGAAACATAAGTTTGCAGCGAACCGGCGATCAATAAGACAGCCGGCAAATATAATGATTTTTTCATTAACTTCCTCCCTTGTTGGTTTCAATGCTTAATGCAAATTTGTTTTCACAAAATAGTTTTTGACTCTTTCGAGTAGTTTTTTTCTTTTCGAATAATTTAATAAAAATTAATTCGGTAAAGTTCCCTTTAATCTTTGATCGAGCCGCTGCCGAACGGATTCGAGCGAAGCGCGAAAAACGACTTGCCCGAAAATTCCGCGCAGAAGCGCGTTTATGCGCTCGGCGCGAACTCCGGCGCCGACTTCGAGCTTTAATCCTTTGCCGTTTTCTTCGCCGAGACGCGCGCCGGTCGAACGCGCAAAATCCGTTTCGGTGATTTTTTCCTGCACGATTTTGATTTCGAACCTTTCATTGATCGCTGCCTGGCTCGCGGGCGTTTGCGCCTTTAG
>JAOAPX010000196.1 GCA_025463125.1 Acidobacteriota bacterium
GTTATGATGCAGAACGGAAAGTTGTACTTACAAATGAAGAATTATTAAGTGTTGTTTATATTCCATTTTGACATTACGGATATGAAGGTAAATTGCCAAAAGAATCAAAGTGATTGTTAATACACTATGAGATGGTCAAGAAAAAGTGGAGTAAAAACTCTCTTTTGCTCCTCCATTTTTAGTTTTCAATTCCACCTCGAATTCCATCGGGCTAAGATATCCCAAAGCTGAATGTAATCTGACCCGATTATAGTAGCCCTCAATATAGCTGAAGACTTCTGATTTGGCTTGCTCGATATCTTCAAAAGCTCCACCTTCGATTAATTCCGTCTTAAAGCGGGAAAAGAAACTCTCCGCCTGTGCGTTATCGTAACAATTGCCTTTTCCCGCCATTGATTGCCGTAAACAATTTCGTCTCAATAATTCCCGAAAACTTGTCGAGGCATACTGGCTTCCCCGATCTGAGTGAATTACCGCTCCAGCCTTGACTAACCCTTTTTTGATGGCTTTTTGCAAAGCTGAAATGACTAATTCGGCAGTCATCGTTTCCGCCAAACTCCAGCCCACAATTCTTCTGGTGACTTTATCCTGCCAAACCGCCAAATAACACCACTTGCCGCCTCTTAACGGCAGATAAGTGATGTCGCCGATAATTATCTTCCCGACGGCGCATTCTTCTATTTTTACTTCCGCCAACAAGTTCGGGGCAGCCTTTACTCCACTGGAATCAGTTGTTTTCGGCTTGAACCGACGAGGCTGAATCGCTCTTAGCTGCTGCTCTTTCATCAATCGCCGAACTGATGCGCGTCCGACTTTGATGCCTGACTTTTGTAAAGCCGCTCTGATCCGCCTGGTTCCATAGCGCCGCCGATTCTCAAAATAACAGTCTTTTATTAAGTCGGCTAACTTCTTCCTTTTCAAACAAGGTGGCTTGGTTAATCGCTTTCGCCACGCATAATACCCGCTCTGAGAAACCCGCATTATTCGACACAATGCCGAAAGCGGATATTGGGCTGTCTCATCGCGTATAAACTTGTATCGCTTTAACTTCCTCGCCCGAAGATCAGTGCCGCCTTTTTTAAGATTTCGTTCTCCATTTCCAATTCCCGAATCCGTTTTTTCAAAGCGGCGGTTTCGGCTAACTCCGTGCCGGATTGAACTCCATCGCCATTAGCTAAAGCTGCCCGCCGCCACTTATGAATCTCAAGATTTATTCACGCCTAATTCCCGTGAAACCGATCTGACTGATTGTCCGTCCAAGGACAATCCTAACGGCATTGCGCTTAAATTCATCGTCGTATTTGCTCATGATAACTCCCTATTTTATCCGAAGAGAGTTTTCATTCCACTTTTATTGAACCACCTCAAACCTATCGAATTTGATAGAATTGTCTCATTCTCAAAAACAGTATTTGCATTAATAATTTCAATGTAAGGTTTTTGAGTAACTAAAAATGCTGAAATCTATCCAACGCGCTTTTAGTTATTATTTTTATCGGCTATAACTTAAATCTTATTAAGGAACTACCCGAAATTCCGAAGGCAGGTAATTAAATATGGCAGATGATAACGACAATACAGCTTATATCCGTTTTGAAAGAGAAGAAAGGTCATTGAAATATATCGCAAAAGTTTTTAATGAACCGCCTCGTGAAATTACTAAAGCGCAGTATAACTCTATTGTTAAATCACTGAGCAAGGTCGAATGGGCAAATAACGACGAGGACGAATCAAGTATCATCAGTAGAATTATCAGCACCAATTTAGAAACACCCGAATAAACATTTCGGTAATTATAGGCAAATTGTCTGAAAATTCTGATTAAATTCTCTTCTATATAAGCTTATAAATCAGAAAATTATAATGGAAAAAGAAAAGCCCGCTCAGGTTTTGAATCCAAGCGGGCGTTTTCGTTGTGGTTGTAAACTAACTATCTAACTAATCCAACTAACTAATCTAACTAATCTAACTAATCTAACTAATCTAACTAACTAATCTAACTAACTAATCTAACTAACTAACAACCACCAACAATTGAAATATTATCAAAATCGAATATTGACTGCAAGAAAAGATTAGTTGTTTCTACAACTTTTTTCATATTTCACATTTAGTTTTATTCTTGAAATAAAACATTCGACAATTTAAGAAAAATGGATTTCTAGTTGCAATTATGCTGTAAAAGGGGCATCTTATTTATTGTTATTCCTTCTCTTGCATCATTTTTGATGCGCTTATCAAAGACGGTTTTACTGATAAGTTTGAGAGTAGGTTCTTTTTAGTAGCAGAAGTCGCTCTTGAAATTTTGAGCATCCGAAATCCGATTCTTCGTTGCCGACCGTTTTTCTCCGAAGTAACACTCGATTCGACACTTCTCTTAGAATCCCGATACGGGAAAGGTAAGTAATTTTATGGCAGCGAAACTATATATAGGAAATCTTTCCTTCAATTCAACTGAACAGGATTTAGAAGAAATGTGCGGTAAATTCGGCACTGTTCAATCAGTCAAAATCATCGAAGACCGTGAAACAGGACGCTCGCGCGGATTTGCTTTCGTCGAAATGTCGAGCAACGAAGAAGCGCAAAATGCTATTTCGGGTCTCAACGGCAAAGAAATTGACGGACGTTCATTAACTGTCAACGAAGCTAAACCGCAAGAAGAACGCGGCGGCGGCGGCGGCGGACGCGGCGGTTACGGAGGCGGAGGCGGTTCACGCTGGTAAAAACAGGCTGTTTAATTAAACCTGATTCACAATAGTGCCTTTGGCTAAAAACTTAGCTTGAGGCACTATTTATTTTGTACAATACTCGTCTTGCCTGTAAGCCTATGACAGAAGATGAATGTTAATGTCAAAATCCTATTTTGAAAGATACCGGTTTTTTGCTATCAATTAAAACTTAGCCGATATTATAGGTTTGATACATAAAGGGAGTTAAAAATTGTCAACTGAAAATCTTCATACACTTGCAGGGCTTATTAGAAAAGAGCGCGACATCCTACTTGCCGAATGGCGACAGGAAATACGACAGCTTTCGACGGCGTATCATCTCGACGTGCCGACTCTCAACAATCATATTCCCGATTTACTTGCGGAATTGTCGGTCGAACTGGAAACGCACATAGACGGGTCAATGATCGGAGAATTAAAAAAGAACTCGGTTATTCACGGCTTGGACCGTCTGCGTCTTGGATTCGATATTGAGGAAGTCGTGGCGGAATATAACGCTTTGCGCGGCGTTGTGCAAAATCTCGCCGAAAGACACGACATCAGTCTTCGCGGTCAGGTAAATCGAACTATTAACCGCGTTATTGATATGTCAATCGGTCTGGCGGTAAAGACGTATGCTACGCAAAAGGCTCTGGAAATTCAGCAGCGGCGCGAGGAGCATCTGGCTTTTGTCGCTCACGATTTAAGGACTCCGCTTTCAACTATTGCGATGGCTGCCAAACTTCTCGAAATTACAGTCCCCGACGTGGTAAAGGACGAGCGGGCAGCAAAATTACTCGACTCTATGCACCGCAACGTCAAACGCCTAAATTTACTGGTCGTTAAAGTAATGCAGGAAGACGCGAATTTGAAGGCGAAAGTGAATGAAAAAGTTGAGCGACGCGAAATAAATCTGAGAGCGCTGGTTGAAACTCTAGCAAGTGACCTGAGTCCATTAGCTGCCTCTTCAAACCTGAACTTGGTTAATAATGTTCCAGAAGAAGTAACGGCGGTCGGCGATGCAAGCATGTTATCCCTTATTTTTCAAAACTTAATCTCCAACGCCATTGATTATACTCCAAACGGAGAAGTTGTTGTCGGTGCGCAACAAAACACGGAATCCGCCGATGTTGAGTGTTGGGTTAGCGATAACGGCGCGGGCATTTCACCGGAACGGCTGGAAAAGGTATTCGACAAGTTAGAAACCGACCCGGACAAGGAAAGCGGCATAGGACTCGGACTTGCCATCGTCAAGCAATTCGTTGAAGCGCACGGCGGTCAGGTAGCGGTTGAAAGCAAACTCGGTCAAGGCTCGACTTTCAGATTCAATATTCCTAACAAAGCGTGAACAAAGTAAAATACTAAAAAGCGGATCGAAAAGTGTAGACTTGACCAGGTTTGCTTTTTATTGACGAAGATACTGATTGAGAAGAACCTTGAGGTTATCAAAATCAACGGGTTTGTTTATTAAAGCGTTACAGCCGGCTTCAATTGCTCGTTGATAAAACTGTTTTCCGTGCGCCGTTACCGCAATAATGGGAATTTGTGACGCGCCGTCTAATTTTCTAATTGCTTTTGTAGCAGTAAGTCCATCCATATTCGGCATAGAAATGTCCATTAAGACCAGGTCGGGAAGGGGCTCTTTAATGCTTTCGATGGCTTCTAATCCATCTACTGCTTCTATAACTTGATATCCGTAACTTTCTACCAAAAATTTCATCAAATAGCGAGCGTCTTCATAATCCTCAACTATCAAAATTGTTCTACTCATATTATTACCTTTTACTCTTAGATATGAGTTATTAATCAATTTTGAATGGCTTTTGATTTAACAAGAAATACCTCGGGGTACAATATACTTGACGCAATTGTGAAGCCAGAGAATAACAAGTTGAAGAATAAAGATAACAATCAAGATTTAATTGATTATGCGTGCTTTTTAACAATAGATAATCTATTACAAAAAGCAGCCGCTATTTGTAACAGGGTAAAAAATACAACAATGTGTATTGCTATAATGCTTTTAATATGCAGAAGTGTCTTTATTTCGATAAACAAGCTTGACAGGTTTTTAGTTGGTTAAAGACTTTTTATAGTCATCCGGGTTATGGGTGCTCTCTGTATCTTTCTTTTTCTGGCGGTTTAAGGCGAAAATATGATGTTTAGTTAATTTCACGACGCAACAAGACTTCAGAAGTACAAGTCCGAACGACTGTTTCACTACACATTTACATAATGAGATAGCCCTGTTTTTTCATCCGGCGGCGCACCCGGGCGCGTCCGGCTTTAATACCGCCTTTTTTGCCGGCGTCTCTTTGATTCGTCCGGAGAAGAGAGTTTTCATTCCACTTTTATTGAATCACCTCAGGCTGGTTTTATTAGGTTTAAGGGATTTTGACACACCAGCGACACAGCAAAATTTTTAGCTGACAACAAGCATTTCATTCCAATTTGTCGTATAGCTCCGGCTTTTTCTCGCCTGTTTCATTTTCCAGCGTCCTTCTGTAGCGATACTTCCGAATCGAACCGTATCTTTGCCGAACTTTTGATTTATCTCGTCAATCGCTTTCATCAATTTGTGCTGCTGACGAAACTTTTCATCATCGAACATTCGTTTCGTCAGATTTTCCGACGGCACAAGACCGCTTAAAATGATTCCGGCTTTGCGGTATTCAAAGCCTTTTTTGTAAATCTTTTCAAGCGTTTTTATTGTCCATTCCTGAATCTCCCGGTTGCTGTCGGTTGGATAAGTCGAACTGTATGTTGCCGAATTTGAGTAAGGTTCCGGAATCGGTCGGAAACGATCCGTTCCTATAAAAACAGTGATTGCATTGGCGGCGAGGTTATTCTTTCGCATTTTTTCGCACGCTCTTGTCAGGTAATAAAAAACGGCTTCTTTGATTTGTTCGTAATCGCTGACGGTTTGCCCGAAACTTCTTGAACAGGTGATCGTGTGTTTTTTAATTGAAGATTGCTCAAACGGCAGACATTTAACGCCGCGCAGTTCAAGAGCGATTCTCGCGCCGACAACCGTTAATAATCTTCTGACGAAACGATTATCGGTTTCTCTTAATTGCCAGGCGTTGAAAATATGATTGGCTTTTAGTTTCAAAGTCGAGCGATAACCGATGCCCCAAACATCTTCGATATTCGTTTCTTTCAATATATCTTCTGTTTTCGGCGAGCGATAAAGATTCAAAACGCCTTGCTCTTTTAGCTGTGCTTTTTTTGCTCGTTTGTTGGCGATTTTGGCTAATACTTTTGTTTCGGCAATACCGATTGAAACCGGAATTCCCGTCCATTTATACATCTTCTCACGGATTGAATGAGCGAGATTATCGAGCGAGTGTTTGCGCGGTTCGAGATTAAGAAAGGCTTCGTCAATCGAATAAATTTCGACTTCCGGCGTAAAGTTATGCAGCAAGTTCATCACGCGCCCGCTCATATCGCCGTAAAGCGCGTAATTCGATGAAAAGATTTCCGCATCGTGTTCATCAAGCAAAGATTCGACTTTGAAAAGCGGTGCGCCCATCGTTACGCCGATCTGCTTTGCTTCTTCCGAGCGGGCGACAACGCAGCCGTCATTATTAGACAAAACAACGATTGGCTTGTTTTTTACGGACGCATCAAAGACGCGCTCGCAGGAGGCGTAAAAGTTGTTGCAGTCTAAAAGCGCGATGGCGTTTTTCATAGAATAGTTAATGTTTATTGATTGAACAGATCACCTTTCCCCAAATCTCGAAATCCATATTTTCGTCAATGATAATCGGCTTGTAATTGTCGTTTTTCGGTATTAAAAGAACTTTGCCGTCATCATCAATAAACAGTTCCTTGACGCACATTTCGTCACCGATTCGGGCGATGACAATATCGCCGGATTTTGTTTCAATCGCGCGGTCAACGATCAAAGTAGCGTTCGGTCTGATTCCCGCATCAATCATCGAATCGCCGCTCGCCCGCACATAAAACGTCGCAAACGGATGTCTGATAAGTTCGCGGTTAAGGTCAATCGAAGTTTCGATATAATCGTCAGCGGGAGACGGAAAACCGGCTGAAACATTTGACCAGACAAGCGGAATAAGCAAAGGATCGGCAAAGCTTTGGTTGTTAAAATCAATTTGTTCGCCGACAAAAACGCGACCGCTAAAATTTTCGATTTCCTTCATAATGGCAAAATTCAAATCAACAAACATAAGTGTTTCGTATGAAACAATGTATAACATACAGGACAAGATTTAGCCAGTTTTGTTAGGATAATTTCGTTTAAGTTCTTTGAGCGGATTTTGGCTCACCAAATTTTGAATTAAGTAAAAAAAATAATTCTTTTCAAAAGGACACCGAGTTATGTATTATAAGAGCGTTTTAGATTCACCTCTTATATATGCTTGATAAGAAATCTCTCTCTGAATGCGATATTTGCACAAAATTTATTACTCCTGCAATTATAAAAGCCGGTTGGGATCCTAACACTCAATTTCTTGAAGAAGTCTATTTTACGGACGGCAAAATTTACGTTCGCGGAAAACTGCATTCACGCGGAGGTCAATAAAGCATACGAAATTTATCTGGCGCTTTATCAGGGTTTGACCGGCACGGAAGATGCGAGCAACATCTACAAACAATTTTCGCGTGATTTCTTTGATTTGATCGTTGTTGACGAATGTTATCGCGGAAGCGCGAGACAAGATTCGGCGTGGCGTGAGATTCTTGAATATTTTAGCGCGGCGACACAAATCGGTTTGACGGCAACGCCGAAAGAATCGGACTTAACGAGCAACAGCGTATATTTCGGAGATCCGATTTATACTTATTCGCTGAAACAAGGCATTGACGACGGCTTTCTCGCCCATTATCGCGTTATCCGTATTTTGCTTGATATTGATGCCGAAGGTTGGCGACCGCCGCGAGCTTTCTTTTGATAAAGACGGCAAACTTATCACGCGCAAACTTACCGATTACACGAAAGAAATCGTAACCGAACAGTTTTCGACGCTGAATGATTTTCTTAACAAATGGAAAGAATCGGACAAAAAGGAAACGATTACCGGGGAATTGGAAGAAAGAGGCGTTCCGGTCGATGATTTGATAAATTCGGTTGATAAAAAACTGGATTTATTCGATTTGATTTGCCACATCGCTTTTGACCAGCCGCCTTTGACCAGACGCGAACGGGCGAACAATGTCAGAAAGCGCGATTACTTTACAAAATACGGCGAACAGGCGCGGCAGGTTTTAGAAGCGTTACTGGACAAATACGCCGATGAAGGAATCGAAAACATCGAAAGTTTAGATGTTTTGAATGTCATTCCTTTTACTGAAATCGGCTCACGCACTGAAATTGTCAGAGGTATTTTCGGCGGGCGTGAAAAGTATCTCGAAGCCGTCAAAGAACTTGAAACAGAACTTTACAAAGTCGCTTAAACGAAAAGATAAAGATTCTTGAATTAAAAGTTGGGCGGCTATTCGGTGAATCAATGGACTGATAGATTAACTAGCGGTTAAAGCATAATTTCAAACAGGAGAGAAATCAATGACTAAAAATAAATTAGGTTTAATGGCGATTGTTTTATTTTTAACAATCACAGGCTCGGTAGTCGTTTTGCAAAAAGCGACGGCGCAAAGGCAAGACAAAATTGAATACAACGCGGTTTACGACTGCGGCAGCGGTATGAAATCAAAATTCAAAGTTTTAAGCTGTAAAGGCACAGGTAAATTCGACAGGTGCGAAGTTTTTTACATCAACGAACTTTCGCCCGGCGGCGGTAATACAGTCTCGACATATCGTAGTGGGATTGAGGATGACATCAATCAGGGCTGCAAAACCAAAAATCGTCCCGCCGTGAAAGATGAAACGAACGAAACGAACGAAACGGACGAATCCGAAAATGAAACGCCTGTTTCAAAAAATAATAAAACACCGGCTCAAGATAAAACAGACGGCGCGGTTGCCTGTTTTGCTTCGAGCGAAGATTCGGATGGAAAAACCACAAACGAGAAAACTTTCAGAGGCGTAATTCGCCGTTTGTGGGAAAAGGAAGCCAGAGAAGGTATGGATGGAGCAGTAACGGTAACTTTTGAGAAAATGACCGTCGGTGCGCCGCGTCGCTGGCGGGCGGATTTTTCTGATGCTTACTCGCAAGCCGACCCGAAGAAGCCGATTTATCCGGTCAGAGCGTCATTTACGACTTGCACCGATTACAATAAGGCTATCTCAAAACGAAAAATGGAACGGATTTACGATTGCTTTGTTCACAAAACCGGCGGCTGGCAATGCACCCAAACCGGAGCGAGCGGCGCGTTAGCGACAAAAGACAAAGGGGAATACATCCAAAAACAGCAGTAATTTTACGGGCGACAAAGATAAAACCCGCACATTAAAAGAAGCAGGACTTTGGAAGCAAGCTCTGGAAAATAATAGATGGCAAATTTACAGGGAATATTAAAATCTATCCGCGACATAATGCGGCAGGATAACGGGTTAAACGGCGACGCGCAGCGCATCGAGCAGCTTAACTGGATGCTTTTCTTTAAAATCTTCTCTGACAAAGATCAGGATTTATAATTGGCTGACGACAATTATAAATCACCGATTCGCCCGAGATGCATTGGAGAAATCGGGCGAGCGATGATGAAGGGATGACGGGCGATGAGTTGCAGGAATTTGTTGACCGCAAACTTTTTCCGACGTGATTGTCAGCGTTGGCGCAACAATTGGACGTTCTACAATACTTAATGATGATAAGTAGACGGCTTTCTTCCGGTAAAGACCGTTCAGAGGACCGAACAAATAAACGGCGATTAGTTCCTGGTCAGAGAAACGCGGCTTGAAGTTGCTCAGCCGCTGCGATTTCAAACAACTTCGGCTATCGCAAAGGCGACAGGTTAGACAATATAGCTCGATAAGTTTAGTTTTTACAAAACAATCTTACGACTGCTCGTCAATCTGTCGTTTCTACTGTTGATTCACATTTGTTTTAAAAACAACATTTTAAGGTTCGCGCGATTCAACGAAAAATCAGGCTTGCAAAATGCGGCGCACTTCCAGGAGATTTTCCTTCAAAACATATCCGAATGCGCCCGCCGCGCGCGCCGATTCGCGGAAAGTCTCGTCGTTGTAATTCGTAACGATGATGATGCGCGCGTCGGCGAAACGCTCGCGGATTTGCCTGGTCGCCGTGATTCCGTTCACGTTTTTCATCTGAATGTCCATCAAAACGAAATCGGGCGGATGCGCGGCGTATAGCGCAACGGCTTTGCCGCCGTCGGCGCATTCGTCAATTCGTTCGGCTAAATCCGCAACGATCGAGCGAATCATCCGGCGCATTTTTTCGTTGTCTTCGACGATGAGCAGATTCATACTACAACTCACTTCTTTTTCAGGGTTCGGGCTAAAAACTCCGAAATTAACCGCCGGATTTGCGGGTAATCAAAATCGCCGTGTCCGCCGCCTTTGACTGCGTACAACTGCACCGGCACGTTCGCTTTTTTCAACGCCGCCGCGAGCAGTTCGCTTTGGTTATACGGCACAAGCTTGTCAGCGTCGCCGTGAACGACGAGAAACGGCGCGGCGTCCCGCGTCACGTAAGCGATTGGATTTGCCTTTGCCGCTTTGTCCTTGTTCTCTAAAATCGCGCCGCCGATTAATTGCGCTTCGGGGCTTTTGGGATTAGCGACGGCAAAGGCGTTTTGCAAAAAGTCCGTCGGACCGTAAAAATCAACGACCGCCTGCACGCGGCTTGATTGTTCGAGATTCTCGCCGACATCGAATTCTTTTATATCGCCGGTCGTGCCGAGCATCGCGGCTAAATATCCGCCAGCCGATTCTCCGAACGCGGCGAATCGCTCCGCGTCGAGTCCGTATTTCGCGGCATTTGCGCGAAGCCAGCGAACCGCCGCTTTGCAATCTTCGATTTGCTCGGGAAATTTCGCATCCCTGCTCAAACGATAATTAATGCCGGCGACGGCGTAACCTTCGGAAAGCAGTTCAAGCGGAACCGTATCATCCTTGCTGCCGACAAAAAACGCGCCGCCGTGTATCCAGATGACCAGGGGCAGTTTGCGTTTATAACCTTCCTTCGGCGGTTTTTCCCAGGCGCGCACGGCGGGCGGCGACGGCAAATATAAATCCAGCTTGTTCCGCTCGTGTCCGTTCGTTACATAAGATAAATTGCGATGAACGGTCGTCAACCTTAACGGCGGCTGCGCTCGCGCGGAAACTGTCAAAATTAAAAACGCGATTACAGCGATAATTATTTTCATTTATTTGAAACCTCCTTCCGCTCTGCAAAAACACGCTCGCTTAAACGCAAGATTTCCCGCGTCTGCGGAGCGGCAAAAACACCGTCGTGCCTGCCGGGAAGCTGCCTGAATTCGTGCGGGATTTTTTTCTCGAAAAGCAGCGAAGCGAAATTGCGGTTTTGCCCGATCAGGAAATCTTCCGTGCCGCAGGCGAAATAAATGAACGGCAAGCCAGCAATTTTTTCAGGCGGCAAATCGCCGACGATTCTGAACAAATCGTTTGCTTCCAGCGTTGCCGGGTTCTTCCCGCCAAACACGGACAGAAGCACATTTTTAATATCCGGCGGAGAGGTAATATCTTCCGGCTTGCGCCACGAAGCCGCTGCCGCGGGACCGCTTATCGAAGCCGCCAGAATGAATTTATCGGGATATTTTAAGCCGAATTTTAAGGCTCCGTAACCGCCCATCGAAAATCCGGCGACGGCGCGCGCCCGGCGGTCGGCGATAGTGCGAAGGTTTTTGTCAACTTCGTGGATAAGCTCGCCCGCAATATAAGATTCGTATTTGTCATTCGGCACAGTCGCGCTGTCGGCGTAAAATCCGTTTCCGCCTTCAGGATTGACGATAATAATTCGATGCCGCGCCGCGTATTCGGAGAGTTTCGTCTCTTCAGCGTATTTTTTGTAGCTTCCGCCCGTTCCGTGAAGGAAATACAAAACCGGAAAACGCGCGTCTTTCTCGGTTTCGTAAGCAAGCGGAAAAACGACGTTGTAAGAAATTTGCCGCGCCATCAAACGACTGTCGAATTGAAAAGTTTTGACTACAGCCCTTTGCTCGTTTGCGTTCGGCGGTGTTGCGGATTGCTGCGCTCGCGCGGCAAAAACCGCCGGCAAAAGCAAAAATAAAATCGGCAGCAAATAGTTTCGTTTCATAAAACCTCGATTAAAAATTTATTGCTTCGCCTGACAAACACGCTGAAAAGCAATCGGCATCCATTTTCCGTTTTGTTTTTGAAAAACGGTCATATAGCGAAACGCGCCCGGATTCTGATTGCCCGCCGTAACGTCGTAACGCGCCGTGATGACGGCTGTGTTTCCGAAAACTCTGACCTTTTGTTCGCTGTCTTTGATCGTGAAACCGCCCGGCATACTTTTCAGCATTTCGAGATACTCGCTTCGCGTCTGCACCGAGCCGTCGCAATCGGTAATCGTAAAATCTTCGGGCAAATAACGAGAAGTCGCGGCGATGTCGCGCCTGCCGGAAACATCTCCCCATTCAGTCATAATTTTGACGATTTGCTGTTCGGTTTTCTGGTCTTTGCCGTTGTTTGTCTGGCTGAAAGCTATCGAAGCAAAAGCTAAGATAAACACAACGAAGACAATAATCTTTTTCATTTCGGTTTCTCCTTTTTTTTGAACTAATCCTTTAATTCCACGCTGATGACGTGAATCTCGCTGTCGCCGACATTTCTGACCGAATGCGGCGCGAGCGGCGGCGAACTCAAAGCCGTTCCGGTTTTCAAATCAACCTGCGCCGCCCGCGAATCGAAAACAACGTTGCCCGCCGCGTCGAAACGAATGAAATCGCTCGCGCTGAGAACGTAATTAACGCTCGACCGGCGATGCGTGTGAACCGGCGTTTCGTCGCCGGGCTTGATGAGCGTGTCGAGAACCCTGACGCGCTCCGTTTCGAGCAAAACGCGGTGATGCTCCGGCGCGGCGACAACCGCGTCGAGCCATTCCTCCTGCGGCGAATTATTCTGTTCGTCCTGATTCATAATTTCTAAAATTCCTCCGAAGTTTTTCAATCGTTTTTCACGCGCCCGCGTCTTTTCATTGCGGCGGCAAATTCATCCGCCGCAGCAAATCGGCAAAGCGCGGGTCGGGGCGTAAATTGTCGTAATTCGGATCAACGCCGATGGACGGCAAATCCCAATCACGCGCCGCGTAGGCTTTTTCGAGCTCGGCGAAAGCCTCGTCGCGCATCGAGAGCGCGTCGTAAAGAACCGCCGATTCGTAAGTCAAAGACTCGCCTTTCGCTATTAATTTTTGCAGGATTTCTTCCGCTTTACCGCGCTCGTCCGCTTTCGCGTACGCCGCGCCGAGCCGGGGGCTGGAACGACCGCCACCGCCCATGCGGATGGCTTCCTGATATTCGGCGATGGCTTCCCGGTTCATTCCTTTCGCCGCATAAACACTGCCGAGACGAGTGTGTGTGACGGCGGAATTTTGCTTCAGTTCGATTACTTGCCGCAAGGCTGCAATCGCCTCGTCGTATCGCCGCGCCCAACGAAATACTAAACCGGCGTCATTGCCGGTGATGCGCGAAACCGGGTCAAGTTCTTTAGAGCGTTTGATATTGGCGACGGCTTCGTCGTGCCGCCCCAGCACGCCGAGATAAATGGCATAACCTCTATACGCTCGCGGGTGGTTCGGATTCAGTTCGATGGCTCGCCGGTATTCGCGCTCGGCTTCCTGCCACTCCCATTTGTCGCGTTTGATTTCCGCCAGTTGCAAGTGCGCGTCGGCTAGATTCGGATCCAACTCCAACGCTTTTCGCACCGCTTCTTCGCGTCTAACGATTCCTCCGCCGAGGAAATTATAACCTTCGGCTAAATCGGCGTAGGCGAGCGCGTAATTCGGATCGGCGGCAATCGCCTGCTCATAATATTCAATGGCTTTCCGAAAACCTCCCGGCGTGTTGAAGTAAAAGCGACCTTTGAGCAGCATTTCATACGCCTGCGGATTCGTCGTCCCCTGACCGGCGAGTTGCTGCGTTTGCGTTCCCGAAAGCCGAAGCCGTAAATTTTCCGTAATCTCGCGCGAAATGTCCGTTTGCAATAACTGAACGTCTGAAATTTTGCGCGTGAAATTCTCGCCCCACAATTGTTTGTTCTCGCGCACGTCAATTAATTCGACCCTGATTTGATAACTGTCGCCGCGCGGCACGACTCTGCCGGTAACAATCGCCTGCACGCCTAAAGCGTTGGCGATTTCCTGCAAATTCAGATTCTGTCCACGGTATCTGAAAGACGAACTCCGGGCGATGACTTTCAATTGCCCCAGTTGCGAAAGACGGTCAATGACGCTTTCGCTCATGCCGTCCGACAGATAATCCAAATCAGCGTTGCCGCTCGCGTTTTCAAACGGCAAAACGGCGATTGATGCGAATTGTTTAGTATTCGCCGCCCGAAGCGAGAAAAACCACCAGCCGAAACCGACGGACGCTGCAAGCAGTAGAGCCAGCAAAACGGCGGCAAATCCGCGCTTGTGTTGTTTGACTTCGCGGGCGATGTATTCGGCGCTCGAAATCGCATTCGGCGTTTCATTTGTTGCGGACTTTTCTTCGTCGGTCGGCTTTGCTTCCAAAATTTGAGTGTTCGCTTCGGCGGATTTCGCGCCGCTTTCAAGCGGAGCTTTAAACTTGTTTTGAAATTCCGATTCCTGTCGGGCTTGCTTCAAATCAGAGAGCAAATCCTTCGCCGTTTGATAACGCTCGCCCGCGTCTTTTTTGAGCGTTTTGTTGACGATCAATTCGATTTCGGGCGGAATTTCGGGCGACAATTCTTTAATCGGAATCGGCTCTTTGTGCAGAATCGCGCCGATTGTATCCATCGCCGTCTCGCCCGCAAACGCCTGCTTACCTGAAAGCATTTCATACAAAACGATGCCGAAACTGAAAATGTCGGAACGCCCGTCAACCGCTTTCCCTCGCGCCTGCTCCGGCGACATATAATTCGCCGTGCCGATTATCACGCCCGGGCTTGTGCTTTCGGCTTTGATTGCCGTCGCCGCTTCCGCGTCCAGAACTTCCGGCTTTTTCTCCGACAATTTGGCGATTCCGAAATCGAGAATTTTCACCAAGCCGTCCGCCTCGCGCAGCATAATGTTTTCCGGCTTGATGTCGCGGTGAACGATTTCGGCAGCGTGCGCGGCGTTTAAGGCGGAAACAATTTGCACGGCGATGTCGAGCGCGTCCGGCAAATTGACCGAAGCGCGGTTTATTCTTTCGCGCAAAGTTTCGCCCGCGATATATTCGGTGGCGATAAAACGCGAATTTTCGCTTTGCCCGATTTCGTAAATCGTCAGAATATTCGGGTGATTCAAAGCGGATGCGGCTTTCGCTTCCCGCACGAAACGGCGAATGCGTTCCGCGTCCATTGCTAATTCGGCGGGCAAAATTTTCAGCGCGACTTTGCGTTCTAGTTCCGCGTCCTCAGCCAAAAACACTTCGCCCATTCCGCCCGCCCCGAGTTTTTGCAAAATTCGGTAACGCCCCCAAAATTGACCGTCTGCCGGATTGTTTTGCTCTTTCATTAAAGTTTTAAGCCGCGCTCGCTATTTCACGCGCTCCCAAGTCAGATTATAAATTCGCTGTTCGCCGCCGCTGCCGGCAGCCGCGCTCCGCATCGGCGGCGTTGAAAGCGTCAATCTATCGCCGGACAATTTATAAAAACGAGTGTAATCCGCGCCGACTTCAAACGGGCGCAAACTGCCCTGAACGTGATGCGTCACCGTGCCTTCCTTTTCGTCAAATTCGTATGTTCCGAAATAAGCGTAATAACCGTCGAACGCCGCTTTCATTTCGTCCGTCGTTAAATTGTTTGAAGTGGCTGCCGGTCGCGGGTCGCGCACAAATTGCACCGCCATTCGCCCGCCGGAATCGTAAATAATAAGACCCGTCGGATTTTGTCCCCAATCGCGGACGACTTCGCCGCTCGGTCGCGCGGCTTCGATGGCGACGAGCTTCCAAGTGCCGACGACTTTGCGCGCGATTGCTTTATTTCCCGCGCGGTTTTGGGCGAAGCAAAGAAGCGGAATGACGAGCAATAAAACAATCAAAGCTAGAA
The DNA here is from genome assembly GCA_025463125.1 of Acidobacteriota bacterium. Classification (GTDB taxonomy): domain Bacteria; phylum Acidobacteriota; class Blastocatellia; order Pyrinomonadales; family Pyrinomonadaceae; genus SXVE01. Next base: position 15,796 of record JAOAPX010000196.1, read on the forward strand.
ATTCAGATTTTTTTATCAAAGCCTTCTTTGGATTCATAATTTCCTCACTTTGCGTTTTGCAGCAATTCCGCCGGGTCATAAACCGCGCCGGATTTTATCACCCGATAGATTCGTTTGATGTTGCGAATGTCGGCGAGCGGGTCGGCTTCGAGGATGACTAAATCCGCCAGTTTTCCTGCTTCGATTGTGCCTTGTTCTTTTTCGCGCCCGAGCATTTTGGCGGCGTTAATGGTCGCCGCTTGCAACGCTTCGGAGGGTTTCAGACCGTCTTCCACCAGTAAAACCAGCTCAATCCGGCTCGGCACGCCGAGCGGAAGGGTCGAACCGCCCGCGTCAGTGCCGGCGACGACGAGAATCCCGGCGGCGTGAACTTTTCGCAGATTGTATTTGATAAAGCCCATCTGCTCTTCGGTTAATCTGGAAACGTTTTTGTAATAAGCCTCGACTCCTCCGGGAGCTTTGAAACGTTCGTAAACTTCTTTCGGCACGATTCCGCGCTCGTCCATCGCTTCGAGTTTTTGCATCCAACCGGAAATGTCAGAGAAGGCTTTCATAATCGAGTGAGTCGTAATGAAAACGGCGCGGTTCCGTTTCATCAAAGCGATATATTCGTCATCAACCCGTTCTGATAAAACCGTGTGAACCATTCCGTCGGCTCCGGCTTCGAGCGCTTCTTTCGCCCGATTTAGATTGCCCGCGTGAACGTAGGTTTTCAATCCTTGCTTGTGTGCCTCGTCAATGATTGCCAGCATTATTTCCGGCTTCATAATCGGATAAGTCGGTCTTCCGGCTCTGCCGCCGTCCTCGTAAATCAATTTGATGGCATCAACGCCTGCCGCCTTATACTCGCGCACTTTCCCCCGGGCTTCATCAGGCGTTTCGACTAAAAGAGAGCCGAATGAAGGAGCGGACGCGTGACTGCCTTTGACTGTAAAAGCCGGTCCGACGCCGAAAACTCGCGGCATTTTTGAATCATCGCGGCTGGAAAGCTTTTTCAGTTCGGCGGTATCATTTAATGACGGTCCCGAAGGCAAAAAAACGGTTGTAAAACCCGACGCCAGCATTTGCGCTCCGCTGTTGCCGCGTAAAAACGAGCTTCCCGGATGAATGTGCATATCGGCTAAACCCGGAATGACAAACTTTCCGGCGGCATCAATAACACGCGCGTTTCTCGGTAATTTAATTTTATTTTTCGCCCCGACCTGCCTGATGCGGTTGCCTTCGATGACAATCACCGCGTTTTTAATCGGTTTCCGGAGCGTGCCGTCAATGACCGTCGCGCCGGAAATTACAGCAACTTTCGTCGATTGGGCTTCGACAACAGCATTGAAAGCAAATGCGTGAATCAACAAAACCGCAATAATTTTAAATTTCATATTTTTTCAGTAATTTGTCAGCCGCGCGAGCGGCAAGTTTAAGCCGAATTTAATCGAAAGTTGCAGTCATATTTTTTGCTAAAATTTTTCCATTAAACAGAATTCGCCGACTCGCGCATCCATTTCTGTAATTTTTCGATGTCTTTTGTCACCGTGCGCGAAGCGGCAAACAAAACCAGTGCCAGCAAAACGCTTAAAACGGGAATAATATACATTGCCGAATGCAATCCTTCGGCGCGAAACGGTTCGAGCGCGGCTTGCGAAGAATCTAAAATGCCGGCGGCGGTTGCCGCTCGCCTGGTGAAAACGTCGCTTAACAACCCGGTCGCGTAAGGTCCTAAGGATGCGCCCAAAACATACATCGCAAAAAAATAAACCGCCATCGCCGTGCCGCGCAGTCCCGGCTCGACAATGTCCTGAATCGTCGAATAAACGGTCGAGTAATAAAAATACATCAGCGCCACGCCCGCGCCCATTAATATTAAAAACACGGCAATGTCGCCGTTCGGTCTGCCGAGCGCGAAAAATAACAACGGGATCGAAAGAAAAATAGCGGTTGCCCCGACGAGCATTCGCCCGTTTGTCCGCCGCTTCATCATCGCGTCGCCGATAAAACCGCCGAGCAGCAAGCCAGGCGCGCCCATCACGCCGTAAACAATCATCGAAACGAAATTTGCCGATTGAATATCCGCGCCGTGATAACGCATCAGAAACGGCGTGATAAACGAGCCGATGGCATACATATTAAAATTGTGCAGCGCTCCTGACAGAATCAGCCAGCGCATCGTCGGCAAAGCGAGAATTAATGTATACGGAGAACCGGCGCGTTTTTGTTCACCGATGTCGTGCGTTTCGGTTGCGCCGCGTTTCGGTTCTCTGATGAACAAAACGGCAATCGCGCATAAAATTCCCGGAATTCCGGCGACGAAAAACGCCATTCGCCAACCGTAACGCTGGGCAATCGTGCCGCTGACGGCAAAACTCAAAGCGACGCCGACAGGCAGACCGAGCATAAAAATCGAGAGAGCTTTCGCCCGCCAATCTGCCGGAAATAAATCACCGATAAGCGATGTTGCCGCCGGAGCGCACGACGCTTCGCCGACGCCGACGCCGAGCCGCAAAGCGAAAATCTGCCAGAAACTGTTTGCCAAACCTGAACCGACTGTCAGCAAGCTCCAGACAAAAACTCCGGCGGAAAGAATGCTTTTGCGCCCGATTTTGTCCGCCAGTCTTCCGAGCGGAACTCCGACAAAAGCATAAATCAGCGTAAACGCCGTGCCGAGCGCACCGAGCGAAGCGTCGCTCAAACCGAACTCTTTTCGAATCGGTTCGCCGACCGCGCCCATAATTTGCCGGTCAAAAAAGTTAATCGTGTTGATGGCGAACAAAACCCACAACGCAAACCAAACGGCTGTTTTTTTTTCATTCATAATTATGCAAGATTCAGAAGTCTCAGATTCAGAATTCTTAGATTTCAATCTTTGTTCTTAAATTCTGAATCTTGAATTTAATTACCCATTAATCAAAACGATGTCCCACGAAAGCCGCGTCGCGCCGGCTTCGATTTCTCCGGTTGCCGGAAGCGCTTTGGCAATTAGCGCGTCGGCGTTGCTTGAAGGACGTTTTAAAAGTTCAAACCGCGCTCGCGTTTCCGACAGCAGAATGTCCTTTTCGTTGAGCGACTCGCCGGGGAAAAACATCTGCGTGGCGAGCCGGTTGTTTTTGCCCATCACGTCGAAATGAATGTGCGGCGTACGAAGATGCGTGGCGTTTACCGGATACGCGCCCGGCTTAACGGTCTTGAAGCGATACCGACCTTGCGAATCGGTGTTAATAACGGCAAAGCCTTGAAAGTTTTCATCAAGCGGCGCGTTGTGTGTGTCGGAAGGATGAGCGTAACGCCCGAACTTATTCGCCTGCCAGATTTCGATTTTCGCGCCCGAAATTGGCTCGCCTTTAATGTTCAAAACTAATCCTTCGACATAAATGATGTCGCCCTCGGCGCGTTTTTTGCGCCCTTCTATCAAAGTCAAATCCGCGTCAATGTCCTTCGGATGCGCGACCGGGTAAAACGGTCCGACATCGAAGGGCGGCGTAATCAGGCGGCGCTTTTCCTGCGCGAAAACCGAACCGGCTAAAGCGATTCCGCCCAAACCGAGCGCCAGCATCTCGCGGCGCGATAAAAGTTTTTCTTTTTTGTTCATTTTGTTTTCTCCTTTAATTGAAAAGCCGCGCGCAGCTCACGCGCGGGCTACTGCTTTGCTTGATGTTTCGGCAATTTCAATCAGCATCCCGGCGAGTTTTTCCGGTTCGGTAACCATCGCGTCGTGTCCGGTCGCCATTTCCAGGTATTGCCACGATTCGTCGTCACGGATGCGGTCGGCAAACTGCCCGAAAGGACCGACCGCAGGATTGTTGCAGTAGATAAAGGTGTGGGGAATTCGTGCCGCCTCCGGATTGGTCAGTCGAACCGCGTCGAGTTTCGTTTTGAAAGGATGCGGATTCAATTTCGGTTTAACCCAAGCCAAATCTTCATCCGTCGTCACGCCGAACACTTCCGCCGGAATAAAGCACGGAAGTTTATAGCCTTCGCCTTCCGTCCGGGTCTTTTCGTGAAACATCTCTAAAATCTCCGGCGATTGATAATCGCAAAGGGATTTTCCGTCTTCCGGCACGAACGCGTCGAGATAAACCAGATGCGCGATTCTTTCGGCAGCCTTTTCCGCTGCGCCCGCGATGACCATTCCGCCGTAACTGTGTCCGACCAAAACGACATCGCGCAAATCCTCATATTTCAAAACTCCAAGCACGTCAGCGATGTGCGTATCGAGTCCGACATCCGCGTTCAGCAGATGCTCGCGCTCGCCGAGTCCGGTCAGCGTCGGCGCGAAAACTTCGTGTCCCGCCGCCCGCAAAATTTTTGCCACGCGCCGCCAACACCAACCGCCGTGCCACGCCCCGTGAACGAGTAAAAAGTTCGTCATAAAATTTCCTCCGTTTTATCAAAATTAGATGGTTTTAGTTTTAAGCGGGCATCGGAAAACGCGCGGCGAATTCGCCGAAATAATCTTCGTGCGACGAGTGCCGACACATCGCAATCCAATCTTCGTCGCTCAGCCGGGCGCGTCCGTCGAGCAGCATTCGCGCCGCGCCGCCGACGGGAAAGCGCAGAGTTGAGTCGGTTGAATCGATTGCCGCTTCAATCGTTTCGGCGACCGATTCGGGCGAGCCGCCGTTTTCAAAGCCGTTCGTGAACAAAGCCTGAATGCGTTCGACGGCGAGCGGATAAGCCGATTCGTTTGCCGGTTTCAGATTGTCGAGTGATTTACTTAAAATCGGCGTGGTGATAAAAGCCGGTTCGATGACGCGGACGCGAATGCCGAAAAACAAAACTTCCTGCGCCAGAGCTTCGCTCGCCGCTTCGAGCGCGAATTTGCTCGCCGCGTAAATTCCCATACAAAACGGCGCGATACGCCCGGCGGTCGAACTGATATTGACGATTGTGCCGCTTTTACGTTCGCGCATTTGGGGCAGAACGGCGCGCGTCATTCGCAATGCTCCGAAAAAGTTTGTCTCGAAAATCGCTTTCGCCGTCCGGTCGTCGCATTCCTCGACCGCTCCGATCGGTCCGATTCCGGCGTTGTTGACGAGCGTGTCAATCCGATTTTCTTTCGCTAAAACGTCGGCGACGGCTTCTTTGACCGATTTTTCGTCCGTGACATCCAATTGAACGGTTTCGATCGATAATTTTTTAGCTTTCGCGGCAGAACGCAAATCATCGCCGCGTGTTAAGTCGCGCATACTGGCATAAACGCGATGACCTTTTTCAGCCAAACGCAGCGCGGTCGCCATTCCGATTCCGCTGTTGCTTCCCGTTATTAAAATTACAGACATTTTTTCTCCCTTTAGTTTGTATTCTCAATTCCCGGTAAATCGCCGCCGCTAAAATCAAGGCGGCAGGTATTCGAGCAGCGCATTCATAACGATAAAGGTTGTTAAGCCGCCTTTTACCTGTATTTTGTGAAAAGCCATTTGATCATATCCGTGTCGGCATAAACTTTCTGGGCGGCGGCTACGTGACCGGCTCCGGCATATTCGGTGTAATGCACTTCGGCTCCGGCACTTTTCAAGGCTGCGACAAGCTGCCGCGATTGTTCGACCGGCACGCCTTGATCGGCATCTCCGTGAAAAATCCATACGGGGATATTTTTGATTCGGAGCGCGAGCGACGCGAATGGGTCAGGCGCGGCGACAAACGGATTTGTCTTGCGGTCAATTTCCAGTTCGGCAGGAGTATACTGACTTCCCGGCTCTACGCGCCCGGCAACCGCGACTATCGCCGCGAATTTGTTTTGCCAGCGATATGCAACCCGGTAAGCGCCGGTGGCTCCCATCGAAAAGCCGGTTAGATAGACGCGGCTGGAATCCGTGTTGAACTCCTCCATCGTCCGGTCTAACTCGGCAATAACCAATTCCTCCATTTCGGGAAATAACCAGCGTGTATTTATCTTTGCTTGAGGAAAAACAACGATTGCGGGAACGAGCGACCGGTTCTCCCGAATCATATCCGCCAAACCTACTCTGGTCGGCTGTAATCCGTCGCTGCCCTGCAGCCCGTTATTGTGCAGGAAGACAATGACGGGCAATTTCTTTTTCGGCGTATAATCGGCTGGAACATAGATTTGGTAGCGAAAGATTTCTCCTTTAAATTTGATTGAGCGGTCGAGAAAACCGGTCTCAGCCAGCACTGAAGTGGAAATCAAAAGTCCGAAGATAAGCAATTTAATAATCTTCATCTATTCTCCTTAACAAAACACTGTTCAATATTCTGCACATAGCAGAGTATTGAAGCGGCGCAATGAAAGTTTTTAATCATTCCCTAAAGGTTTAATTCCCCGCCGCTATGCTGCGGAAATAAGAAAAAGATTTTTCCGATATCTTATTTTTCCGCGCGTTACAGTGAAGAAACACAGAAAACCTCGTGAAATCTTCCTGTAACGCGCGATCATATTTTTATTTCTGCTGCATTGCTCTGGAATTAAAGGCAATCGGCATCCAGCGTCCGTCGCGGCGAACGAAAGTTGCCGTGTAGCTGAAACTCGTCGCGTTTGCGCCGCCGGTTTTCGGCGTAACCGAATAAGTTCCAGACTGAACGGCGGTATCGCCCGCGACGATTGTTTTTTCGCCTTTGCCGGTAATAGTCGCCTCAGTCGGGTAGTTTTTGACGACTTCGAGATACTCGGCGCGGCTTGAGTAAAGTTTCCCGTCGGGCGACATCAGCATAAAATCAGCAGGCATAATTTTTTCAACCGTCGCCGCGTCGCGCCGTCCGAGCGCGTTGCCCCAGTTGGTCAGCACTTCGCCGATTTGCTTTTCCGTTTCAGATTGAGTGCCGGCTTGATTGATCAAATTATTTGTTGTCTGGATCGCGACGATTTGCCAGCGTCCGTCCGTTTTTACCAGCGTCAGCGTCGCGCGGTCCTGGACAGTAGTTTTTTGCCCGTTTGTGTCAATCGGCGTGAAAGTCGGGTTGACGATGGCGACCGCCGTATTGCCGAAAACGCGAATGTTCATCTCGCCGTAGCTGAACGACTCGCGCCTTGTGTTTTTAATCCCTTCCAAACGCCGCGTTTTGTTTGTTGTTTCGCCTTGCTCATTGGTAAATGTGTAGCTGTCGGCGTAGTGATTCGACACCGTGGCGATGTCGTTTTTGACCAAAGCGTCGGCAATCGTGTTGAGCGTTTGCCGGATTTCCTGTTCGTCTTTCGATTGACCGAAAACAAAAGTCGTGGCGATTGCGAAAATCGCCAAAAATAAAAATATGCGTTTCATATCCGTTTGCTCCTTGTAAGGTTGTTTGATTGAAATCAAGTTTGCCGTGAACCGGAAAGCTCACAAAAGTTGAACTGCTCGATGTTGGAAAAGGTTAATCGGTTCGGAGCGATTTGTGAATAGAGTTTTTCACACGATTCGCAAGGCGAGTAACACACATTTTTCTGTGTGTTTACACACGGTTTTTTCTGGAACCGAAGCTGTGAGAGGTAGAAAATAATAGGACAAGCAGTTTTAGAAATACCGCAAAACGTCAATCGAACTTTTCGGATCGAGAGCGAAAAGCCGCGCCGCCGTTTATCTGGAAAATAATTTGACTCTCGTCACCTGCAAGGTGAAAGATTTTCAATTTATTACGGGCTTAAAAATCACCGCGCCGCCTTTTCCGACCGTTTAATCGCAGAGCTGAGAGTGATGTTTGAGCGCGAAACGCAAAAGGGCGTGGCTGCCGTGCAAATTTAGTTTTCGGCTGATGTTCGTGCGGTGATTGTCCACTGTGCGCGAGTGTATGAACAGGAGTTCGCCGATTTCCCTGCTCGTTTTATCTTCGGCGATCAGGCACAAAACGCGGCGTTCGGTTTTCGTCAGCGAGTCTAATCCGTCGGTTTGATCAATGAAACGGACGCTTTTGCGGTTTCGATTGAAAAGGTAATCTGATAGCGCGGGCGTGATGTAACGCTTCCCGGCGGCGACGGTTTTGATGCAATCCGTAATGTCGGTCGCCGCGCTGTCTTTCAAAACATAACCGGAAACGCCCGCGTCCATTGCCGAATTGAACATTGTTTCGTCCTTGTGCATTGTCAGAAAGACAAGAGCGACTTTTATGTTCCGATCCTTTATCTTTCGCGCCAGTTCCAGCCCGTTCATCTGCGGCATATTGACGTCGGCGACGACGACCGCCGGCTTTAATTTTTCAATCAATTCTAAAGCCGCCGCGCCGTCTCCGGCTTCGCCGATTACTTCGAGTCGCGCGTCCGATTCAATGACCTGCCGCAAACCCTGGCGGAAAATCGGGTGGTCATCCACAATCAATACGTTTATTTCGCCGTTCATAGTTGTTTATTCGAATTACTGATCGTTAAATTGACGTTCGTTCCTTCGCCGGGAACGGAACTGACCGTCAATTTTCCGCCCAAAATCCGCGCTCGCTCATTGATGCCCGCCAAGCCGAAACCACTTTGTCCGGCTACTTTTTCAGTCAGCGAACTCGCGTCGAAACCCGTGCCGTTATCCCACACCGAAAGCCGCAGCTCGCCCGCGACCTTGCCGCGCCTGATTCTCACGTCGGCTTCGGTCGCGCCCGAATGTTTGACGACATTGTTCACCGATTCCTGCACGATGCGGTAAAAATTTATCTCCGCATCTTTTTGGAAAAACCCGTCAATTTGGTCAATTTCCACCGTAAAATCAATCGGCGCAGCGGCGGAAACTCGCTGAAGCATTGATTCGATCGCTTTGGTCAGTCCGAGTTCGTCCAGGTGATACGGGCGCAGATTGTAAGCAATCTCGCGCACTTCATCAATCGCGGCGGACGCGGTTTCGGAAATCTCCCCGAATTGGCTGCGCGTTTTTTCATTGCCGCCGTTTTGCAAACCGATCAGCGCCCAGTTTTTTATTATTAAAAGTTCTTGCCCCAATGAATCGTGCAGTTCGCTGGCGATGCGCTGCCGCTCGTTTTCCTGCGAGGCGAGCAGCTTGCGGGAAAATTCTTCCTGCGCGACACGCGCTTTTTCAAGGCGGCTGACGCGCCGGCGATAAGCGACAAACAAACTGCCCGCAAAAGCCAAAACGCTCAAGCTCAGAAACCAGAAAGTGCGATAAAACGGCGGCACGACCGAGATTTTCAGGCTCGCGCCCGTTTCGTTCCAAACTCCGCCGGCATTCGTTGCGGCAACCCTGAAAACGTAATCGCCCGGCGGCAGATGCGTAAAATTTGCGACGCGGCGCGTTCCCGCCTCAATCCATTCCGCGTCCAAACCTTCGAGCTTGTATTTGAATTTGATTTGTTCGGATTTCGCAAAGCTCAGAGCCGTGTATTCGATTTCGAGCGAATCGTTTTCGGGCGAGATTTTCACCTCGGCGCAAGATACTTTTTGACGGTCGAGCAGGCAATTTTCGACGACGACGTTCGGCGGATCGCCGGTTGGCAGCGCCTTCGGATTGATGACGGCGATTCCCTTTTGCGTCGGAAACCAGAGCGTGCCGTCTCGTTTCGACTTAAAACCGGCGGGCTGCGTGCCGCCGTTGCATTCGGCGTTCGCCATTCCGTCTTCCGTGCCGTAAGCAATGCTGGTTACAGACTTTATTTTCCCGTCAGCAAAATCGTTTAATTCCCGGCGGCTGACGCGATAGACACCTCGATTCGACGAAATCCAAAACCCGCCGAAATCGTCTTCGAGTATCTGAAACGCGCCGTTGTCGAAAAGCCCGTCTTTGACCGCGATAATTTTATATTCGCCGTTTTTATAACGAAAAACGCCCGCGTCGTAAGTTCCGAACCAGAGCGCGCCGTCCGCGTCCTCGTAAATCGAGCGAATTTGAGTTTGGGGCAATTCCTTGTAATTTGTAAATTTCCCGTCTTTCAAACTCGCCGGACCGCCGCGCGTCGCAATCCAGAGCGTCCCGTCTTTCGCTTCATGCAAAAACTTGATTTCATTGTGCGGCAAACCGTCGGAGGCAGTGAAATTGACGAAAGCGTTGTCGCGCAGCAGAATCAAACCCTTTTCCGTGCCGAACCACAAATCGCCCGCGCCCGTCTGCGTGACGGCGTAAACTTCTTCGCCGACAAAGCCGTTTTCTTTTGTAAATTGCGTAAATTTTCCGTCTTTATACCGGGTCGCGCCGCCGTAAGCTCCAATCCATAAATTGCCGTCGCGGTCTTTAAATAGCGCGGTAGGAACGAACGAAGTCATCTGTCCCCTGGCGGCGAAATTTCGGAAAAAGCCGTTTTCAAACTTATCTATGCCGCCGCTTTTCACGTCGCCCGCGCGCCACGCGCCAGCCCAAATCTCGCCATCCGCGTCCTCATAAAGCGGATAGATATTGTCGGTCGAAAGCCCGGCATTTTCGCGCGTGTAACTGGTGATGAGTCGCTCGCTCGCTCTGGTCAAACCGTTGTCGGTCGTCGCCGCCCAGATTCCTCCTTCGCGGTCTTCGAGCAAAGCCGTCACGCCGCCGCCCGAAAACCCGTCCGCTTTGCCGAAGAGACGGATTTTACCGTTTTCAAAACGCGCCAGACCGCTTTCGCCGTTACTGCCGATTGCCAGCCAGACATTGCCCTTTCGGTCTTCCAAAACTCGATTAACGAACGCGAACGGCAAGCCGTTCTGGTTTGTTAAAACGGAGGTTTCGCCGTTTTTGAACATATAAACGGTCGCGCTTCGCGGTTCCTTCCGGTAAAAAGTTCCAATCCAAAACGCGCCGTCGCGGGCTTGATAAGCAAGCGTCAAAAGCGTATCGGGCGAATCGTCGCCGAGTTTGTATCGGGCGATTCCGTCCGGCGCGTATCTGGTCATAACGCCGTTTTTTATCCGGCAAAACGCGCCCGTATTATCGAGCAGCGCGAAATTTCGCTCGACCGGAAACGACGAATCGAACGAATTATCGGCGGTAAAAATTTCGTCTTTCCAGACGCTCAAGCCCTTGTCGGTCAAAATCCGCAAGCGATTTTCCGCTTTTTCGGCGAAAAGTGAAAAAACCCTGTCGCCCGGCAGATTGTTTTCGGCTGTAGGGGACGAAAACTCGCCGTTTCGATAACGAAACAGACCGCTTTCCTCGCCGCTGATCCAGAGACTGCCGTCAGCGGTCTCGGCAAGCTCGCGCAGCCGGTTGGTCGTCAACCCCTCGGAATTAGCCGTATTGAAAATCGTGAATTTCACGCCGTCGAAACGCGCCAAACCATCGCCAGTCGCCGCCCAGACGTAGCCATCTTTCGTCTGCAAAACCGAATTGACGGTTTTATAAGGCAAGCCCTGCCCGGTTGTCCAATTCTCGAATTGATACTGCGCGCGCGATGCGTCCGGCGAGACCAGAATTAAAAAGACCAGGAAATAGAAAAGATAAAA
>JAOAPX010000019.1 GCA_025463125.1 Acidobacteriota bacterium
ATTTATACATTATCGGCGGCGCGAAAACTTACGAAAATTTCGGCGACGCGATTGATAAATGGCTTGTAACGGAAGTTCCCGGCGCAATCGAAGACGCCGACACGTTTATGCCGAAAGATTTTTTGAACAAATTTAAATTAGAAGAAGAAATGCAACTTGAAGATGATTTAGTAGTGAAAGTTTTTCAAAGAGGTTAAAGAAGTGTTTCGTTCAAAACTCAAAATAATCATAATTGCCCTCGCAACTATATTTTTGTCGCTGTTATTAGTATTTTGCGGTTTATTTGTTTATGGATTTCCGGATCATCCAATAAACATTGCTTTATTTAAGCTTACATATAACTTAACGCCCACAAAAAAGTCGTTCCTTGAATTTTATTCGCCGCGAAGGAGAGATGTTGCAAACGGCGATATTCCAACTGAAGTTGATGAGTTTCTTTGTCGCCGAATCGAAAATGCTTCTGAAGAAGAACTTTCGGCAATCGTAAATTTTTATACAATTCAAGCAGCCGGACGTGAGGGAGCTTGTATTTATAAAACTTCTGAGCCGACAAAAGAAAAGATAATTGAAGAATTAGTAAAGCAATTAAAAGACAATTCGGATCTTTACAAGAAAATAGTTTTGCTTGAAGAAATAAGACTCGGAAAGAGTTTAGGAAAAGGTGCGATTCACGTTGACGGAATGAATAGACCGACTTCTCTTACATTGGAAGAGGATAAAGCATGGAGAAAAAAATATAAGGAATGGTTTGATAACCAACTTGAAACAACTGGAAAAACAAAAGTTCAAGAATGGTGGAATTCAAAATTAAGTTGGGAAGAAAAGAAGAAAACAAATCCTTTTCAGGGATCAAATTTAAAAGTGTTTGAATGTTGCGGATAAATTATTGCTCGTAAAGCAGTTTCATTATAAAATCGCCGCAAAACCAGAATAAGGAGAAAAAATTCTATGATGGGCGGAAAAAGTTGGGACCAGTGGATCGACGAATATTCCGAATCGCACCGGCATCCGATTAATAAATTGACGCACAAGATCGGGATTCCGATGATCGCCGTTTCGATTTTGCTCGTTCCGGTTTCCTTTTTCGCCGCGGGCGTCTGGCGAATCGCGCTCGCATTGTTCGTCGCCGGCTGGATTTTCCAGTTCGTCGGGCATTATTTTGAAGGAAAACCGCCGGAATTTTTCAAAGATTACCGGTTTCTGTTCGTAGGGCTGCGGTGGTGGATCAAGAAAACATTCGGCAATTCTAAAAAGGGCGAAAACGTTTGAGGTTTTCGCCTTTGTTTTTTCGGTCTGCTAAAATCAGCGGTTAATGAAATCTTCCTGCATTCTGGCTTTAGACATCGGAACATCGAGCGTGCGCGCCGCGCTTTACGATCTGCGCGGGAATGTTCTGCCGGAAACGATGGTCAAAAACGAGCGTCAATTAACGATGACCGACGACGGCGGCGCGGAAATCGACGCGCGCGAGGCTTTTGCTCAAATCGAAAAAGCGATCGACGAGGTTCTGGAAAAATCTAAAAACATCGAAGGCGAAATCGAATACGCGGCGGCTTCCTCGTTCTGGCACAGCCTTGTCGGCATCGACGAAAAAGGCTCGCCGACGACGAAAGTTTTCGGCTGGGCTGATACCAGAAGCCGCGAATACGTTTCGATTTTGCGCGAAAATTTTGACGAGAGCGAGGTTCACAATCGAACCGGAGCGCGTTTTCATTCGAGTTTCTGGACGGCGAAGCTTCTCTGGCTGCAAAACGATTTTCCGAAAATCTTCGGCGTAACCGAAAAATGGCTCTCGTTCAGCGATTACGCGGCTTTGAAATTGTTCGGCGAAGCGCAGACAAGCGTTTCGATGGCTTCGGCGACCGGAATTTTCGATATCAGAAAAAATGATTGGGACGCCGATTTGACCGGTTTTCTGAAAATCAAACGGGAAAATTTGCCGCGGATCGTCGCAAAGGACGCGCAGACTTTCCATTTAAATAAAAAATACGGCAGGCGATGGAAGCTTTTAAAAAACGCCCGGTGGTTTTTGGCAATCGGCGACGGCGCTGCAAATAACATCGGCGCGGGCTGCGTTAAAAAAGATAAAGCGGCGCTGATGATCGGGACTTCGGGCGCGATGCGCGTCGCCTACAAAGGCGGGCTGCCGAAAAACATTCCGCAAGGGCTCTGGTGCTACCGCATTGACCGCAAACGAGTTATCGCGGGCGGCGCGCTTTCCGACGGCGGCGGGCTTTATCGCTGGCTGAAAGATAATTTCCGTTTGAAAGAAGACGACGATCACACCGAAGAAGAAATCGCGAAACGCTCGCCCGACAAACACGGGTTGACCTTTCTGCCTTTTTTAGCCGGCGAGCGCTCGACCGGCTACAACGAATCGGCATTCGGCGCGGTTTTGGGCTTAAAATCTTCGACCGACACCATCGACATCGTCCAGGCGGCGCTCGAATCGGTCGCGTATCGCTTTGCGGAGATTTTCGATCAATTAAACGACGTTGCTAAGATAAAAGAAATCATCGCTTCGGGCGGCGCGCTTCGCCAATCGCCTGTTTGGACGCAGATTATTGCGGACGTTCTCGCCCAAAATATGAGCTTGCCCGACGTGCGCGAAGCATCTTCTCGCGGCGCGGTTTTGCTTGCGCTCGAAACAATTGGCAAAATAGAAAGCATTGAAAAACAGGAAACGCCGAAAGGTCGCGAATTTAAATTCGATAAAAAGCGAAA
>JAOAPX010000020.1 GCA_025463125.1 Acidobacteriota bacterium
TGCCGACGACGACCGGGAAAAATTTACCGGCGGCAATCCACTCCGAACCGCCTGTTTTTCGCTCGAAAAGCTGCGCTTTCCCCTGAACCGAATTCCAGTCATTTGTGGTTACGACAACGGCTTGAAGCGCTTCTGAAAATGAATATCCTTTAGTTTGGGCAGATGATTTGGATAAACTTTTTGACTGATTATTGAGAAAGTCCGTATAAAAGGAAAATAGCGCGTTTAGATAACCGTAAATGCCGGTATAAAAATCATTTTTGCGGAAATTAGGGACGAAATTCTGACGCTGCAAATCCCCGATTTTTGTATTTGGGAACACGTTTTCAAGGTCGCGACTGATCTGAGTGTGATATTTGCGATCTTCGACGGCTAAAAGCAAAAGCACGCCGTAACCTGGTTTTGTTTTTGAACCGACTTTCCAATCCCGAGCCATTGCCAGAGAATAATCGAATATGTTTGTGTTTCCGGTTGTTTTTACCGTCACGACAGCTATTTCCAGATTATTTTCTTTAGACCATTTTCTTAGCAGATTTTCCAGTTTTTCTTTGCCGGATTGATCCAGAACATTGGCAAAATCATTTACAAAACCGACAGGCGCAGAAAAAGCCGAATTCTTTTCCTGCGCCTGTAAATTTATAAAACCGAATAAAACTAAGAGTAAGAGAATAGTTTTACCAAACATTTTTTTTAATCTTCAAACGGCAAATCGTTTTGTTTTCCTTTGCGGCTGACGGCGTAAAATCTCAAGCCGATCGAAATCATCAGCATCGAAATTCCGATCCAGATAATGACCCAGCCGAATGCCGGAATTCCCGTTGCCTGCGCCATATTTACAGCGTCGTTTCCGATTTCCGAGCCGGCGAACGGCGCGTTTATAAAGAAAAGCGTGGTTAAATCCTGAAGCGAGTTAAGCAGACATTGAACGGCGAGAAAAGCGACGGCAAAATTCGCCGTTTTAATGCTCGCGTATTTGCCCAGAGCGAAAAGTCCGCCGGTTAAGATCGCGCCCGCGACGATCGTAAAAAGAAGGTTGGAAAATCCGACTTGCAGCGAAAAGATATTAAAAATGGGGCTCAAAACACCGAAGAAAAGCGTCATTAACCCGACGAAGCCGGCGCTCGCGAGCAGTACTCTTTTTGCCGCAACCGCGCGACGGATTAAAAACAAAAGCATAACGCCGAAAGCCGTCGTGCCGAGATAACCGGCGCTCGATGTAAGAATCGCGCCGAACCAGCCGGACGGAACCGAGTAAACCGCGCCGCTGCCGTCAGCGCCGATGGTTAAGCTGTGCACCGAACCGCCGGTTAAAAGTCCGGTCAGAGCGTGGCTTCCTTCGTGAATAAACGTCACAAAAAGCCGGATCGGGTAAAGCAGGTAATCGGCATAGGGAACGAACCACAAAGCAATCGTGACGAGTGTCGCAACCAGCAGAAGCGTAATTTGAGGCTTGGCGTCGTCGGCTAATCTGTATCTCATTATTTATGTGTAACTCCTTGTTTAATACTCCCGAACTTTTACGTTTTATTTTACACAAAAGTTCGCTTCGTTAATACTTAAATATTAGTTGTCGTTTGCCGCGCGCGTGTTGCATTTACATTCGTGGTTTGGCGTAATCGGCTTTTCCGCCGGTTTTTTCTTCGAGCCGGATCTCCGAAATCTCTATGTCTTTCTGCACCGCTTTGCACATATCGTAAATCGTCAAAGCCGCGATTGAAATTGCCGTTAACGCTTCCATTTCAACGCCGGTCTGCGAATTCGTTTTCGCTTCGGCAACCAGGCGAACGCCGTATTCGGTAATCTCGGTTTTGACATCGACTTTCGAAAGATTGATTTGATGACAAAGCGGAATCAATTCCGAAGTTTTTTTAGCCGCCATAATACCCGCGATTCGCGCTATTTCCAGAGGATTTCCTTTCGGGTTTTCGTTCGATTGCAAAACGCGAATAGTTTCCTGATTTAACAAAACTTTGCCGGACGCGACCGCGCGGCGCGAAGTCGAAGTTTTATCGCTCACGTCAACCATTTTGATATTGCCCTGTTCGTCGAAATGCGAAAGATTACTCATAAGTTTTTAATCGAATGTCAGTTTATAAAATTAAAAAAGGTCTCTAACTCAAAAATGAAATATTAACGACGTCGCCTTTTTCAAAAGTTTTTCCTTCCGGCACAAATGCCAGCGCGTTTGCCCTTGCAAATTCAATAAAATTCGACGAGCCGGAAAAGCGCAGAGATTCGATTACGAGTTGCCCTTTCTTGTTTGTTTCAACTGAAACGGGCAGATACGAATCGCGTTCCTTCGCGCCTTTTATTTTCCCGGAAGCGATGGCGAAACCTTTTTGCGCTTTGCTGTTTTTTGCGCTTTGCATCAATAAAATCGCCGTTCTGACAAACAAATAAAACGTGACGGCGACCGAAACCGGATTTCCCGGAAGCCCGAAAACGATCCTGTCGTTTAGTTTCGCGAAAACCGTCGGTTTGCCCGGCTTTAAGCTGACTTTTTCAAAGAAAATCTCTGCGCCTAGCTGCCGCAAAGCCGGTTTTGTATAATCGTAATCGCCGACCGAAACGCCGCCCGTGATTATCAAAACATCGGAATTTTCTAAAGCCTTCGCGATCGCGGATTTTAGGTTGTCGATATTGTCTTCAACCAGTGTTAAAACTTCTGTTTCCGCGCCGATTTTTTTCGCGAAAACTTCGATCATCGACGAATTCGAATTGCGAATCTGATCTTTGCGCGGCACGCTTGAAATTCCGACGATTTCGCTGCCCGTCGCGAGAATGGCGATTTTCGGCTGTTTGAAAACTTCAACCTTCGCGTAGCCGAAAGAAGCGAGCGCGGCAATCATATTTTCAGAAATAACTTCGCCCTTTTCGAAAATTTTCGCCTCTTTCCGAATTTCTTCGCCGCGCTTAATAATGTTCTGTTTTATTTTCGCCGGCTCTTTAATTTCAATAAAGCCATCGTTTTCAACAATTAATTCAATTTTCTGAACGGCGTCCGCGCCGAGGGGAACGCGAGCTCCGGTCATAATCCTCACGGCTTCGCCTTTTTCCAACTTTCCTTCAAAACCTTTTCCCGCAACGGATTCGCCGATAATTTTTAATTTAACCGGAAACGGATTCGTATCAGCCGCTCTGACCGCGAAACCGTCCATCTGCGACCGGTCAAACGGCGGCAAATCCATATCCGCGAAAATATCTTCGGCTAAAACACGCTTGATCGATTTATTCAAATCAATAGTTTCAGCGGCAAGCGGAAAAACTTCGCGCTCGATTATTTTGAGAGCGTCAGGGACAGGAATCATAAAAGGCTTTTAGCGCAAAAATTAACAAAATGATAAAATAACTTTCAGACTTACTTGCCAGTAATTTTATCATATCTAACACTTTAGAGAGGAAAAACAAAAATTGTGATTGATTTTGAATTGACTGAAGAACACCTTGCATTGCAAAAAACCGTGCGCGAATTTTGTCAGGGCGAAGTCGCGCCGTACATAAAGGAATGGGACGAAAAATCTCATTTCGAGCGCAGCGTTTTTGATAAAATGGCTGAACTCGGACTTTTGGGCGTTTGTATTCCCGAACAATACGGCGGCGCCGGATTCGATTACATTTCGCTCGGGCTCGTTTGCGAAGAATTGGAAGCTTGCGATACGTTTCTGCGCGTCGCAATGAGCGTTCACGTCGGCTTAAACTCTTTAAGTCTCCTGACGTGGGGAACCGAGGAACAAAAACAAAAATACCTCGTTCCGCAGGCGAAAGGCGAAAAGCTCGCGACATTCGGTTTGACCGAGCCGAACGCCGGGTCTGATGTTGTCGGGATGCGCTCGAACGCGCGGCGCGACGGCGACGACTGGATTTTGAACGGCGAAAAAATGTGGATTTCTCTCGGCGACGTTGCCGACCACTTTTTGTTTTTCTGCTGGACTGACGCGGAAAAACAGAAAAACCGCGATCACTCGGGAATGAGCTGTTTTATCGTCGAGCGCGCGATGCCCGGATTTTCTTCCGGCACGCTGCACGGCAAACTCGGAATTAAAGCGGGAAACACCGGATATTTTTCACTCCAGGACGTGCGCGTACCGCAGGCTAATATGCTCGGAAACGAAGGCGAAGGCTTTAAGATCGCGATGTTCAGTCTTGAAAACGGTCGCTACACGGTCGCTTCGGGCGCGACGGGCGTGATTCGCGCTTCGCGTGACGCTTCGGTCGCATACGCGAATACGCGCGAAGTGCAAAATCAAAAAATCGCCAATTTCCAGCTCGTCAAGCAAAAAATCGCCGATATGGAAGCCGATTACGAAATGGCGCATCTTTTGTGGCTCAAATGCGGTTATTTGAAAAACGAAGGAAAGCCTTCGGCAAAAGCCGCATCACTGGCAAAATGGCAGGCGACGATTCGCAGCGAAAAAGCGGCTTCGATGGCGATCGAAGTTCACGGCGCAAACGGTTACACGAACGATTATCCGGTCGAGCGTTATCTGAGAAACTGCAAAGCAGCCGTTATTTACGAGGGAACGCGCGACATTCATACAATAATGCAGGCTGACTGGGCGCTTGGACTCAAAAAAGAGCCGAAGGCTCGCGTCGTTTTGCCGCCGTATCAAACGGTTTCCAAAGAAGCCGGCGCGTAAAATAGTAATCGTTAATCTTTACAATAGAAAAACAATAGAAAAGAAAAACAATAGAAAAAGCCAACCGGATTAACGGTTGGCTTTTTCTATCTTTGCAATAAAAGTAATTTATTACTTCTTTACTGTTTTTTCACGCTTTTCAAAAAAGCCTGGACTTCGGCGGCGTGTTTTTCCATGCTGGTTTTTTCCGCATAGATATTAACCAGAATCGGTTTTTTAGGAGCGTTGATAATGGTTAAATCCCACATTACAACTTCGCCGTCGGAATCTTTCGCCGTTCCGCTCATCGATGTTCCTTCCATTCCGTTAACATCTACTTTCGAGCCCTGATCTTCGATTTTAATGTCGTTCAGGTAAGAATCGAGCTCTTCGGCGGCATCGCTGACAACTTTATTATAATCGCCGTCTTTCGGAACCGTAAAGCGAATGTCGACGCCTTCGTCTTCGCTCATAACGATTGTATCAACGCCGTCTTTGCTGTGCTTGAAGCCTTTCGGAACGATCATTACAATGCCTGCTTCGTCAATTTTGATGGTGTCGCCTTCGGCAACCGCCGCGCCCGCGTTTGTGTTAGCGGTATTTGCCGTGTTAGCAGCAGTATTAGCAGTATTAGCAGTATTTGCCGGTTTGTTTGCAGCGGCATTTGTGTTTGTGTTTGCCGCGCCGCCGCATGCCGAAACGGCGAATGCGAGCGAAGCAACACTCATGGTTACGAATAATTTGAATTTCATTTTTTGTATGTTTTGTGATCCTAAATAGGGTTAAGTTGGTTTAAACAATCATTTATATTATTTAAATCAAATTATTTAAATCAATTGTGGATAGTAGCACAGTGCGGAAGATTGTAAAGCCGAAAACAAGGAAAAACGGTCGAAAGGATTAATATTTTTTTAATTCTTTCGACCGTTTTATTTTTTGAAATAAATGAACTTAGTTGGAATTTCCCGAAGATTGTCTAACCGATTGAAACTCCGGGCTTTCGTGAGTTAATTTCCAGGCGCCGTCTTCTTTTACGAAATTATATTTTATGCCGTTCGGGTAGGTTTCGGTGCGGATTTCGGCAAGCGCTTTATCTCCCACCACTTGCTCATTGCGAACTTCGCAGAGATTGCCGACCGGTTCGGTCGATAAATACTCGGCGAGCGATTTTTCATTTTCAGCTTTCATATCCGCTTCAAATTTTTGCAGGCTGGCGCGCGCGTAAAGTTTTCGAAGTGCCGCATCGTCTTTTTTTCGCATCGCATCGCAGTAAGCCGCGACCACGGGCGCGATTGTTTCGGCTTTGTTGACGGTTTCTTCCTGCGCTTTTTTAGTCGTCGCAAGCGGATTGTTTGTGTTGTTTGCGGCAGCATTAGTTCTCGCCGCATTTGCGTTCGCCGCGTTTGTGTTCGCCGTATTTGTCGGCGCGTCGCCGGAGCTACAGCCCGATAAAGTTAATAAAATAAAACTCGTTAATAAAAAAATGGATTTTTGAAAACTCATAAAAAATCTCCTATCCTAAAAATTGTAAAAAAGAAGGAAAAGTATAAACAATAAAGCAAAAAAGCAAAAATGGACAAAACATACAAAAGCGAATTGCTCCGCCTGTTTTTATTCGAGCGTTTGCCCGAACCTTTAACGGCGGCGAGCAGTCATCTGCAGATTTTCGATAACTACATAGAAAACACGCGGCTTCGCATCCGCTCGATGCGTTCGCCGGAAACCAGGGAATGGACTTTCGTTTTGCAAAAGCTTTTACAGGTCGGCGAGGATTTATCGCGCCGGAACATCGCCGAAATCTGCCTCGATGATGCCGAGCACAATGCGTTTGAAATCTTCGAAGGCAGAAAAATAAAGCAAAACGAACGCGTCGTCAGCAATGAAGTGCGAAAAAACCGTTATTTTTACGAACTAAACAAAAAGGAAATCGAACTGGATATTTATCTGGGCGATCTTTGGGGCTTAAACATCGCGCGCGTAATTTTTGAAAACGAGCAGGAAGCCGAAAGTTTTACGGCTCCGCCGTTTACAATTCTCGAAATAACGAACAATTTATTTTTCGCGGGCGCGAATCTGGTCGGTAAAACCCTTGCCGACGTTCGCGAGCAGCTGGCGTAAGTTTAATCCGAAAACCAATAGAGAACCGCAGCCGCGCGTAAAGCAAGCATCGATCGATAAAACAGGCGGAAAAATAAAAAAACAAACGGCTTTATTATTATAGCTGAATAAAATTATTTTTCCGCCTGCTTGTTAAATTTTATTTGTATTAATTTGCTTGTATTAATTTGCGGCAGCCTGTGGTTAAATTTTCCTATGAAAATCACGCCGCTGCACGATTGGAATTTATCGCCGAAACAGGCAATCGAACTGCAGAAACAGCTCGCATACGAAGTCATCCGTTACGATGACTTCGTAGAGCCTGTAAAAACGGTTGCCGGGATCGATCTCGGCTACGACGCCAAAAACGACACGAGCCGCGCTGTAGTAGTCGTTTTGAAGTTTCCCGAGCTCGAACTCATCGAAACCGCCGAAGCGCTTTTGCCGATCCAGTTTCCGTATGTGCCCGGGCTTCTGTCTTTCAGAGAAACCCCGGTCGCTATTAAAGCGCTCGAAAAATTAAACCTAACGCCCGATTTGATTCTCTGCGACGGGCAGGGAATCGCGCATCCGCGTCGTTTCGGCATCGCCTGTCACATCGGGTTGATAACGAATATTCCTTCGGTCGGCGTGGCGAAATCCCTTCTGGTCGGAAAGTATGAAACTTTAGGATTAAACAGGGGAAGTATCGCGCCTTTAATTCACCGAAACGAAGAAATCGGCTTGGCGCTGCGGACAAAAGACAAGATTCAGCCGGTTTATGTTTCGGTCGGGCATAAAATCAGTCTGGAAACGGCGGCAAGTTACGTTTTGCAATGCGCGCCGAAATATCGCCTGCCCGAAACGACGCGGCTCGCGGACAAATTAGCTTCGTACCGGAAGATATAAAACAATTTAAAGAAACAAAAAGCACGAAAAAATCAACAAGATAGATTTTTTCGTGCTTTTTAATTGCGTTACCGCTTAACTATTTCTTCGGTCTTTCGTTAGCCTTCAACACTCGTTTTCGCAAACGAATTGATTTCGGCGTCACTTCGACGAGCTCGTCATCGGCGATAAATTCAAGCGCCACTTCGAGCGACATATCCTTGACCGGAACGAGGCGCATAGCTTCGTCGGTCGAGGTCGTGCGCATATTCGTCAACTTCTTTTCTTTAACCGCGTTGACGTCAAGGTCAACGGCGCGCGCGTTTTCGCCGACGAGCATTCCTTCGTAAACTTTCGTTTGCGGTTTAATAAAAAGATTTCCGCGTTCCTGCAAAGCGTAAAGCGCGTAAGTCGTCGCTTCGCCCATACGATCGGAAACGAGCGAGCCCGTGCCGCGTCCTTTCATATCGCCCTGCCATTTGTCGAAACGAAGGAAAATCGTGTTTAAAAGCCCGGTTCCTTTTGTTTCGGTTAAAAATTCGCCGCGGAAGCCGATCAGACCGCGCGAAGGAGTTTCGAATTCAAGGCGGACGCGACCGGTTCCGTTGTTGATCATCTTGGTCATCTGACCTTTGCGGCGTCCCATCGCTTCGGTAACGACGCCGATAAATTCTTCAGGCACGTCAATTACGACAAGTTCGATCGGTTCCTGCAATTCGCCGTTTTCGCTTCTTCGAGTGATAACTTCAGGCTTGGAAACCTGAAGCTCGTAACCTTCGCGGCGCATCATTTCAATCAAAATCGAAAGCTGTAACTCGCCGCGACCCGATACCTTAAAGCTGTCCGCCGATTCGGTTTCGCTTACGCGCAGCGCGACGTTTCCGAGCAATTCTTTGTCGAGACGTTCTTTGATCTGACGCGATGTGACGTATTTGCCTTCAGTGCCGGAAAACGGCGAAGTGTTTACGCCGAAGATCATGGCGATCGTCGGTTCATCCACGTTTATGACCGGCAGCGGTTTCGGATTATCGACCAGCGTAATCGTTTCGCCGATATTGATATCGTCAAATCCGGCGATCGCGACGATTTCACCGACACCGGCTTTATCGACCGTAACGCGATTCAAGCCTTCAAAAACGTAGAGTTCCTTGACGCGGGTTTTCTGCGTCGAACCGTCGCGTTTGGCGACAATAACATCCTGATTTTTGGAGATTGTGCCCGAATAAATTCTACCGATAGCCAGTCTTCCGACAAAAGCGTTGTAATCGATATTAGCGACAAGCAATTGAAGCGAATCTTCGCGCAGCGCGTGCGGCGGCGGAACCGTGTCGATGATCTGCTCGAAAAGCGGCACAAGATTTTTTGAATCTTCGGTTAAAGCTTTTTTTGCGACGCCGTCGCGCGAAATGGAATACAAAACCGGAAACTCGATTTGCTCATCGTTGGCGCCCAAATCGATAAAAAGATCGTAAATTTCATCAAGCACTTCTTCCGGACGCGCGTCCTGACGATCGATTTTGTTAACCAAAGCGATTGCCGGAAGTTTTAATTCGAGAGCTTTGCGCAGCACAAAGCGAGTTTGCGGCAAGCAACCTTCCGCCGCATCAACGAGCAGAACGATGCCGTCAACCATTTTCAAAACGCGCTCGACTTCGCCGCCGAAATCGGCGTGACCGGGCGTATCGACGATATTGATTTTATAATCGCCGTATTTGACGGAAGTGTTTTTCGCCATAATAGTGATGCCGCGCTCGCGTTCCAAATCCATTGAATCCATCACGCGCTCAACGACGGTTTCGTTGTCGCGGTATGTGTTGGATTGTTGAAGCATTGCGTCCACCAAAGTCGTTTTTCCGTGGTCAACGTGAGCGATAATAGCGATGTTACGTATTTTATTCGTGTCAATCATAAGATAAAAAAAGATATAAAAGTGCCGTTTGAGACAAACGAGTATAATGACCGATTAACGGCGAAAAGGCAACCGCTAATAAAAAAAGACCGGACAAAAATTATTTAGTCCGGTCCGGCGTTGATTGTTCGATTGATTTTATCGGGCGTTGTCGCGTCCGACGACTAAGTTGTTGGTTACGGAAAATGTTCCCGAAACTCCGTTTGCCAGAATATTCATCAGGTTTGCGTCGCCGCGATTGGCAACGTAGCCTTCGAGCGTAACGTGCCCGCGGTCAACGATGATTCTGACCGAAGGATTCGGTTCCCAGAGATATCGATACAAACCTTTGTTTGCAAATTCGCGCAAAGCCTGTCGGCGAATCGAATTGTCGAAGCTGCCTAAAGGCAGAATTTCGATGTTGTTGACGATATTCGTTACGCCCGGAATATCTCTGACCGAACGTTCTGCGCTTTTTCTGTTAATCGCGTTTGCCACTTTTCCGTATAAAGTTACGGTTCCGTTGTTGTAGCTAAAAGCGATATGATCGAAAACCCCGTAATACGGAAGCTTGTTGATTTCCTTGAAAACTTTTTGTTCGACGGCTCTTGCCGATTTGTCGCTTGAGAAATTTTGAGCGCTGACATCGCTCACCGAGAATGTCAAAATCGCTAATGTTAAAAGTGCGAGATTTCTAATTTTATTCATAACCCCATTATCTCCGTGTGTGAAATAATTTGAAATTTTCATACGTTTTATAGATGAAAAATCGGTGATAAAGGATGTCGATTATTTGCGCGGCTGAGTTAAGAATGTTCAGCGCAAAAGGCTGGAAACATCGAACTTACCGAACCGGAGATCCGATTTGCCGCAATGCTTCGTAAAGAACGATTCCGACCGATGTGGCGAGATTTAAGCTGCGGACGTTTTTGTTCGGCATAGGGATTGTAAGGCAGCGTTCTTCGTTGGCTTTCAATAAGTCTTCGGGCAATCCGCGCGTTTCGCGTCCGAAGATCAGGCAATCGTTCGGCTGAAACCGCCATTCGTGATAAGGCTTTTCGGTTTTGGTCGTAAAATAAAG
This sequence comes from Acidobacteriota bacterium, assembly GCA_025463125.1. Taxonomy (GTDB): domain Bacteria; phylum Acidobacteriota; class Blastocatellia; order Pyrinomonadales; family Pyrinomonadaceae; genus SXVE01. Next base: position 10,550 of record JAOAPX010000020.1, read on the forward strand.
AAAACGCGATTCGGGCAAGCTCGCGTAAAGTCTTTCCAGATCGATGTGACGATGAAGCCTGACCTCGTTCCAGTAATCGAGCCCCGCGCGTTTCAGCGTGCGGTCGTCCATCCGAAACCCCGTAACGCCGACAATATGAAGATCGGTGAAAGTCGCGGCGCACAAGCGTGCGATATTTCCGGTGTTCGGCGGGATTTCAGGTTCGATTAAACAAACGTGCGGCATTCTTTCTCTGGTAAGATATTGAAAAGTATATTGATAAGTAATAAACAAGCGGTAAGACTTTAGCGATATAAAAAACGGAATTGCGTTTTTCTTTTTCACTTGCCGCCGTTTACGCGTCACGATTGATTATTCACTTTTCGGGATTTCTAAAAAATTGTTGCAAAACGTCGTCCATTCGGCTTTTTGAACGCCGAGGAAATGACCGAGATTCGCCGTTGCGAAATTGCGCGCCGATTCGATCAGATTGTTTGTGTTTTTTGTGTTGGATATTTCGTTTAATCCGATAACATACATTTTGACGTGTTTATTATTTAATTGCAGGCAAAAATTATTCGTCGATTCGTCTGTAAAAAAATGCGACGTGACGGATTTGTTCGCCGATTCATCGGTCGGATCAAAACTCGGCTGAACTGTTAAAACTTTTTCGTTTGCCGCTTCTCGAATGTCTACGACTTTCACCCAATCGTTTTTTCCGGTTCCGGGCAGATGTATGCAGATGTGATCGCCGATTTCAGCAGGTCGATCCGCGGCTTTCTCGCCGCTCGGTTCAAAAAGCCGGAAGCTGGAAACGCCCGAATCCGTATTCCAACGGTCGATGTAAAGAAGCTTTTCGCCGAATTGACTAAATGCTTTTTCTGCTTCAAGCTCGGTTTCAAAAGCTTTCTCCGCCGAAGCGATGGAAGTTTTTTCTTCCGTATCGGTTTTTACCTGTTGCATTAAATTTTCGATTTTGCCGTTCATTTATTTTTATCTTATTACTTTAATTTGCCGCTTTCAATCAAACGAAGCATCTTAAGTTGAAAAAAAAACATCAATTTATGTGTTTTGAAAGCGGGCAAATGCCGAAAATTTACATTCGTTATGGTAGAATCCGCTCAAGTGTCCTTGTACCAAGCAAAATCAAAGGAGAATTATTTAGTGTTTTCGTACTTTAAACCGCTAAGTTTAGCGATTATCTTAGCTTTAACGAGTTTTTCGTTTGTTTCCGCACAGGAAAGCAAACCGGCTGAACAGCCGAAAAAAGAAGAGAAAAAATCTCAGAACTCGAACGCCAATATGACAGCCGAACAGGTTGCCGAATCGACGATTGTTATTTACGGCTTTCCCGGCGGTCGCACAACTCTTAATAATATTCGTAAAACGACAATCGAGCGGGGAAAGATAATTTCGGTTTCTGCCGACGGGCAGAAAGACCAATCGAATTATCAACGCTGGATTTTGCGCGGCGACACTCTCGATAAAGAAAAGATTCGTTTTGACCAGGAACTTCCGAATGCAAAATACGCTTTGATTTACGACGGGGCGAAACTTTTCGGCGTTTACAACGAATCGGTTTTCGCGCCGCGCGAAGATGCCGCTAAAACGTTTAATCATCTCGTCTGGCACGGTCTCGACGCGCTTTTGCGTTACAAAGAAAACGAATCGAAACTCGAGCTTGCCGGGCGCGAAAAAGTTGCGGGCGTCGATTATTACAAGCTGGATGTGATCGACAAGCAAAACCGGAGAACCAGGTTTTACGTCAGCTTGAAAAGCTTCCGCGTGATGATGCTCGAATACGTCGATGAAGGCACGAATTACCGGCGTAAATTCTACGATTACAATTACGCGCAGCAAACGCTCGTTCCGTTTCGCACGGTTCTTTGGGCAAACGACAAGCAAATCGAAGAGACCGAGACGCTGACGATCACCTTCGGTCAGAAAATCGGCGACGATATGTTTCAGGGCGGATAATCATTAATAAAGTTTTGCAACTTTGTTTCGGCTTGTTAGTGGAAAGAGGTGTTTTAACCTTCATTTCACAAAGGAGAAATTCTCATGAACAAGCCGAATTTTATTTTTAAAGCCGCAACCCCCTTTATTTTCTGTCTATTGTGCTCGACGATTTCATTTGCTCAGACGGATCCCGGAATCCGGGCGGAGCCGAGTTTTGAAGCAATTCTTCAGGTTATTACCGGCTCGAACGATGCCGCGCAGAAAAACAATCTTCCCGCAAATCTCTCGAACGTTACTAAAAATTTAAGAAATAATTTTTCTTTTTCAAATTATCGCCTGTCGAATACGTATATCGGCAGAATCGCCAATACCGGAAATCTCGAATATAAAACCGTTTCGAGCAATTTCGGGCAAAGCTTAAATTCCGAAACGCCGGCTTTTCTCGAATGGTCGCTCGGAAATTTGAGAAATATGCTGAACGCGAATGGTCAGAAAACCATTCAATTACAGCCTTTCAGATTCGGCGCGAGGCTGCCGATCGTAACTGCCGGTCTTAGAGAAGAAAGCGGCAAAACGAATTCCGTCGTCAATTACGAATCGGTAGGGTTGAATCTGCAAAAACTCAGCTTGCCGGAAAATGCTCCGACGCTGATCGGAACGCTTTCCGCGCCGAAAAGCGACGAAACGATTTTCCTTTTTTTAACCGTCAGACCGGTCGAATAATAAATTTATAACAAGATTTCGCAACCTTTCGCCCAGCGGCGCGTGAATCAAAATGTAATACGACTTTTGATTTGAACAAATCTGTTGTAAAAACATATGAGTGTATGGCTTTGGACAAATTCGAAAACGCAAGCGCGGAGGTGCCACAATACCCCGTGTCCACTAAGAGTCTGTCCGATCACGAATTAATTGAAGCGACAAAGCAGGGAGACGAGCAGGCGTTTGCCGAAATCGTCGATCGTTATCGCAACCCGATTACAAATTTTTTATATCGTTTTTTGAATGATTACGAAGAAGCTGTTGATTTGGCGCAGGAAACGTTTGTTCGCGTTTATTTCGCGATCGAGCGCTATCACACCGATTACGCTTTTTCGACATATATTTACCGAATTGCGTCGAATCTTGCGATCAGCGAAATTCGCAAGCGCAAACGACGAAAACTTTTATCTTTAACCGGTCTTTTTCAAGCCGAAGATGAAAGCGAAACGGAATTTCAGCCGACGGACGAAAAATCTCTGCCGGACGAAGATTTGATTGAAGATGAGCAAAACCGCGTGATCGCTCGTGCGATAGCCGCTTTGCCCGATAAATATCGCGCCCCGATTATTTTGCGCGAGATTGAAAACAAGTCGTACGAAGAAATCGCGCAGATTCTCGATTTAGGACTTGGGACGACGAAATCGCGCATCAGCCGCGCGAGGGCTTTGTTAAAAGATAAATTAAAAACTTATTTTTAATCGAATTTAAAACTGAGAATGAGCAATAAACAATTAAATGATATGGCAGAAGAAGCCGAAATATTAACCGCCGAAGATAGAAAACTTCGCCAGATGCTCGGTGGTTTGAAAAAAGTCAATGCTCCGGCAAACTTTGATTTTCAGTTAAAAGCGCGAATCGCTAATGCTGAAAAAAATCACTCACCCAGACCGTTTTTACTGCCTGCGCTGCGTTTCGTAATGCCTCTGAGCGTAATCGTTTTGCTTGCCGGTTTTGTCTTTTTCAACCTGTCTTTTAGAGACGGCGTCCAAAATGAACAAATCGCGCAGATAGCTCCGACGGTTTCAACCGAAGCTCAAAGCGTTTCAAATCCGGCGGTTTCCAATCCGGTCGAGCAGGCGACGGCTGCGCCCGTTGCACCCGTTAATAAAAACATCGAAGCGAAAACTTCCGTTCGTGAAATTGCCCGGCTTGAAACCAAAGCGGCGCCAAGCAACGCCAATTACATTAGAGTAAAAGGCACCGGCAACCTGCAAAAAACCGGGCGTGAAAGCAATTCGGACAATGGTTTCGGCGGAATGCGTGAAGGCACGTACAAAATTGCGAAAGTTTTAACGCAGAAAAGCTCAAACCCTAATTTCGGCGCGGGGAAACCTCCGCTCGTTCAGCAAAGTAAAATTTCTCTTCAGGGAGTTTTGCTGGAAATCGGTATCGAAGCGAATTTCGACGAGAAAAACTGGAAAATTCTTTCGATTAAAGAAAACAGCCCGGCAATGCGCGCAGGCTTTAAATCCGGCGATCTGATCGAATCGATTGACGACAAGCAGTTATCTTCGGACGCGGTTTTACTGCAAAAGTTCAG
>JAOAPX010000029.1 GCA_025463125.1 Acidobacteriota bacterium
ATGAGCGCCGCGCTTGCCGAACTGAATAAAAAATCAGCCGAAGCGAGAAACGAACGCGCCGCGCTGGAAATTCGCCAAACCGAAGCGATCACAAAACTTCGCAATGTCAACGAAAAATGCACGTACGAATTAAACACGTCTTTGCTCGAACTGATAGAAAACGAGGAACCGGAAGCCGATTTCGATCTGGAAGCGGCGCGGGCGCAATCTGAAGAGCTGCGTGAAAAGCTCGAAAACTACGGCGCGATCAATATGCTCGCCGTCGAAGAATTGGCTGAAACCGAAGAAAGATTATCGTTTTTAACCTCGCAGAGGCAGGACATTATCGACGGTATATCGGCGGCGGAAGCCGCTCTGCGCGAAATAAAAGAGCGTTCGAGAGAAAAATTCAAAGAAGCGTTTGCCGCGATCAATGAAAACTTTATCGAATTTTTCCAGGAGCTATTCGGCGGCGGGCGCGGCAATATGACTCTGCTCGAAGCCGAAGACGTTTTAGAAGCGGGAATTGAGATCGTCGCGCAGCCGCCGGGCAAACGTCTGCAAAATATTCTTTTGCTTTCCGGCGGTGAAAAAGCGATGACGGCGATCGCGCTCGTGATGGCAATCTTTAAATATCGTCCCGCGCCGTTTTGTTTGCTCGACGAGGTCGATGCGCCGCTCGACGAAGCGAACGTCGGAAGGTTCGTTAACAAAATTGCGGATATGTCGGAAAAAACGCAGTTTATCATTATTACGCACAACAAACGGACGATGGAAGCGGCTCGCGCGCTTTACGGCGTGACGATGCAGGAAGCGGGCGTTTCGAAAGTGGTTTCGGTAAAATTTGAGTAAAATTTAATATTCGCCTGTGAAATTGCCTGTTTTACAAACTTTAATCGGCTTTACGACATCCAAGTGCTGTCTTTACCCGTAAAGCACGAAAAATCATCAGGATAAAGCGAAAAGCTTTGTGCCGTACATTCTCGAAAATGTCAAAAAAAATAAAAATATCGTTGTTTATAATGTTACTTTTTTCCGCGACAATTTTCGTTTCGGCTCAAACCGATTCACGCAAACCGAAAAAGCCGTCTGATCCTGTAAAAACCAAGCCTGTCCTGACTGAAAACTCGCTCGACGCGCCGAAAGTAAAATCGCCGGAGAAAAAAAACGAGCGTCCCGGAACTGTCGGCGACGAAAATCAAAACACGAAGTTAAACGCGCTTCCGGTTATTGAAAAATCCGGTGCGCGATCGGCGTATTTTTATGAGTTCTCGCAGCCCGCATTTATAATTTCGCAAATTACGATCGAACACGACGAAAACGGAAAAGGGCAAATTTCCTTTTTGAAAAAAGGCTTGAACGAAACGATAACCGACCCGATTCAGCTTTCCGCCGTCGCGCTCGAAAGAATTAATAACGCCGCGGAAAAATTGAATTTTCTCGATTCGAGCGAAAATTATCAATACGAAAAAGACTATTCGCATCTCGGCAATATTAAGATAAAAATAAAAAAAGAAGGGCGAACGCGCGAAACGAAATTTAATTACACGACAAATGCCGACGCGAAGGCTTTGGCTGACGAATACAGAAAAATCGGGCAGCAGTTTCTTTGGATTTTCGATATAAACCTTGCGCGCGAGAATCAGCCGCTCGAATCTCCAAGATTATTTAACGCGCTCGATTCGTTGATTCGCCGTGATGAAGTTTCGGACGCGGCGCAGATGATTCCTTTCTTAAAAGAACTCGGCAATGATGAAAGAATGCCTTTGATCTCACGCAATCACGCAAAAAACCTGATAAAACAAATAGAGAAAAAACTCGACCAATCTAAAAAAGACCAATCTAAATAAAAGCTTTTGTTTTTATTTACGAGTGCAAAGCTTCTAATTCGCTGTAATTCAAAAAAACTTCTACGATTGTTTAAAACGAAGAAGGGGAACGTCTCCCACGCCGTTCCCCTCTTTTTCGTGCAGACTACAAGGCGTAGTCTGCGACGAACTTGATAAATTATTGTAATTGCAAAGTCTGGAAATGTAAAAGAAAATGACCTTTAATATTTAATTTTCCATTTATATTTGATTTGCTATTGAAAATATTAAATATTCGTGTAAACTTTTACACAATCGTATATCTATGTCAAGCAAGAAAATACAAAATTTAGAAAATGTAGATTTTATCAAGCGATTTACAGAAGTTTGCGGCTCTTCAAAGCCCGCGTGCGTCGCGCGGCTTCTCGGCGTATCTTACCAGGCTGCAAAAAATTACCTGCGGGGCAGATCGCCGGAGGCGAAAATTTTGCGCAGGATTTCCGAGCAAACGCCTTATTCGATTCACTGGCTCCTGACCGGTCGCGGCGAAAAATTCGCGGAAGCAAATGCTGAAAAAAAAGACACGGATATACTTACCGGCGCTCTGCGCGCATTCCTCAAAGAAGAATGCCGGCAAATCATCGGTGAAATATTAAACGAACAAAATCAATCCGAAAGAGCAATCAAACAATCGCGAACCGTTGTGCTGACGCCGGATATGATAAAAGAAGAGAAGGTTTTGGAAGAATCCGAAAACCTCTCGTCTAAACTGCGCTAGCCCGGAATGTTCTGTTTTTTGTATTTCGGTCCTATCCGAAAAGAATGCTCAAATAATCCTGAATTTGTCTTAAAATAGAATAATCCTCTTCGGCAGCCGTTTCGGTCGAATCCGAATTTACAATCATTCCCGTCGAGTCGGAATTTACGGAAGTATCCGAAAGCGGCTGCGGATCCGGCTGCGGGCAGGGCGTGGCAGTGCTCGGAACGCAGGTTTTTCCGCCATTTCCCATATTGCCGTCGTCCGCAATGCCTGCCGAAGCGAAAAGAGTAACGATAAGCATAAGTTTAAGTGTTGTTTTCATTGTATTTTCTCCAGTTATTTTATTTTTTCTCTTGATACTGGAAAGTATCGTGCATATACTAACAAAGTTGTCGCCCTTCATTTATGAAACCTCTCAAAATACAATCTCAGCTAAGCTTTAAAAAGCTGGTCGAGCTGGAAAGATACGGGATGTATGATGATGCTCTGGCGGAGCTCAAAGGCATCTGGGACGATACAGCCGTCTTTCCGCAAACCGACGGTTTAGAGCGCCAGGCGGCGGCGGAAGTTATCCTGCGGTGCGGCGGCTTAATCGGTTTTCTCGGTCATAACAAACAAATTCCGAACGCGCAGGAAAAATCCAAGAATCTTCTGACCGAAGCTCACAGAAGGTTTTTAGATATCTACAATGTCGAAAAAATAGCCGAATGCGAAAACTATCTGGCGCTCGCATACTGGCGCACCGGCGAGATGAACGAAGCCGAAACTTTCGTCGAAGAAGCCCTGTCGCACAACTTACCGATTTCCTGCGACGCCAGGATTTATTCTTATTTGATTAAAAGCTTGATTTTTCTTTCGACCGGCAAGAATAAAGAAACAGTTTCGCTGCTCGGAAAGCTTGAAATCGATTTTCGCCGGTACGGCGATGCTTTTCTAAACGGAAGTTTTTATACAAATTGGGGAATCGCGCTGATCGAGCTCGGCGAAGCATCTGAAGCGCAAAACAAGTTGGAACTGGCAAGATATTATCATCAAAAATCCCGCCATAAAATTTACCTGGGAACGGTCGAAAACAATCTCGCGCAGCTTTATAAATCAAAGAAATTATTCGTTAAAGCGCATCAGGCGATCGACAGCGGCACGAAAATCTTCAAACAGATAAAAGACCGCACGCGAGAAGGTTTCTCGCTCGACACGAAAGCGCAGATTTATTTCGCGGAAAGAAAGTTTGCGGAAGCTTTGAAAACCGTCGAAAAGGGAATCGCTATTCTCAAGAAAAGCGAAAACGCGGCTTATTTAATCGAAACATATCTGACTAAAGCAAAGATTCTGATTTATTCGGACGATTTTACATCGGCTGTTTTCTCGCTGTTCGACGCGGTGCAGATCGCAAAAATTCAGGTCGGCGAAGAAGCGGCGGGCAATTTAATAAGAGAATTTGAAAACGCGCTGATCGAGAAAAATAAAATCGCCGCTGAGTCTTCTTTTGAGCAAAGCCAATCCGTAGTTGAAAATTTAGAATTGGTTTTGCCCGCTTCTATCTCGCATTACAGCGAAATTCAGGGCGTTTGGATAAAAAATGCGCATCTGGAAAAGCTCGGTTTGAAGAAAGGCTCGCTGGCGATCGTGGCAAAAACTGAAATCAAGCGCGGCGATTTGGCGGCGATTACCGAAAAGGAAACCGGCACGGTTGTCTGCGGCTTTTACGACAACGATTTCGGAATCGTCTGTCTCGTAGACGCGAGCGGCGAACCGCAATTATATGAAGAAAATGACATTACGATTCTCGGCAGAGTCATTGCCGTCTGCAATTCCGGGAAAAACGCCGATGGTAAAATGATTGCCGAGCCTCTAAATATTTAGCAACGCGGTATAAACGCCGATTCCGGCTTTAACTTTTAATTTCGAAAAGCTGAAATATCCATTCCGAAGCGTTCCTTTACGTATTCTTCCTGCGCCGCGTTTACGTTTCGAAGGTTTTCCAGGCGGCGTTCCGATTTTTTGATGTGCGTTTTCGTTCGTTCAGCCATTTGCTTGAGCAGATTTCTGCCTTCGATCATTTCCGCCTGAACTTTTTCTCGCAAAACGAACAGTTCGGAAAGCTCGGCTTTTAATTTTTCTTCGCGAAGCTCTTTCAGACGCGTTTTGATTTGCGAAATCTGGCGAATCGCCCGCACGAGATCGTCGCCGATTGAATCGCCGCTGATCAAATCCGGCGAATCGCGAAAATCTTCGACCAGTTTATTTAAGAGATTTTGATTGCCCGAAGAATACGCGTCGTTTAACTTCGCCATTAAATCATGGCGTTTTTCTTTTTCTTTAGCGTCGAGAGCGAGGTCCGGGTGAATAATCCTGGCTAGATTGTAATAAGCCTTTTTCGCTTCGGCGTTCGGTTTCCATTTAAACGAGCAGTTTTCGCCCGCTTCCGCATTCGCCGCGGATTCTTCGGCACGGCGGCGCAATTCCTCGGCGCGTTTTTTTATTTCCTCGTCGTCGGGCACGAGCTTTACTTCTTCCTCGGCAATCTGCGCTTCGATTTCGTCTAATTCCGCGTAAAAACGCGCGACTTCCATCGTATATCGCGCTTCGAATTGTTCGAGCTCGGCGCGAAGCTCGGTCATTTCTTCCTCGCGCGCGGCAAGACGATCTTTTAAACGATCCAAAACTCGCTTCTTTTTATTTAATTCAATTTCTTCGGGCGCGAGAGCGTTCATAAATTAAAATTCTAATAGAAATAACCGATAAAGCGAAAATAGTGAAAAACGAAAAACGAAAAACCAATCACTTTTCTTTATCTGTTTTACGAGTAAATTTATTTACGAAAAAATTTACGAATAAAAATTTACGAATAAAGGTTCATCGGTTGTGATAAAAGCGCGATCGGGTCTTCGACGTTGAGAGCTTCGCGCACGTAAAAAGGCTCGCCCGCGGCGGTTCCGATCAAAGAGCCGAAATATCGCGTGCGGTTTTCCAGCTCGCCGAGAAATCCCTCACCGGTCAGGCGCGTTTCCGGTTCATTTGAATCCGGATTGTAAAACTGCGAACGGTGCGCTTTGATCGATTCCATTTTCTGCTCTAAAAACTCGGAAACATCAACGATAAACGACGGCGCGAGCAGGCGCGAAAAAACGCTGTGCGCGACTATCGGAACGTTCGTTCTTTCAAGTCCGAAAGCTTCGTCATACTTTCGCATCGAAGCGAGCCGCGCCGATTCGCGGACTAATTGCGCGATGTGATTGTGATCGGGATGCGGATCGTCGTGTTGATGCGTCAGGATAACTTTCGGCTTCAAACGCCGCAAAACGCGGACGAGTTTCGTTCTCGATTCGTCGTCGACAAAAACGTGACCGTCGGCAAGACCGAGATTTTCGCGCAAATCGAGTTTCAGGATTCGCGCCGCTTCGTCTGCTTCTTCGGCGCGTCCTTCGGGCGTTCCGCGCGTTCCCATTTCGCCGCCGGTTACGTCCAGGGCTCCGGTTCGATAGCCCAAAGATTTCATTTTCAAAAGCGTTCCGCCGACGGTCAATTCCATATCGTCGGGGTGTGCAAAAATCGCCAGAATATCAATATTTTCCATTTAATACTCACCTTTTATCATTTTGATAAAACTCTACTCTTGATGATAAATGATAAATGATAAATGATAAACGTATGAAACTTGTTGTTTTAGGTTCGGGAACGTCGGTTCCGCACCCGCGCAGAAGCAGCGCCGGTTTTTGGCTCGAAATCAAAGGGCATTCTTTGCTGCTCGATTGTTCGGCTTCGGCAGCTGACCGGATGGCGCGGGAAAACCTCGACTGGGCGAATCTGGACGCGATCTGGATTTCGCATTTTCATCTGGACCACGTCGGCGGCATCGCCCCGTTTTTGTTCGGCACGAAATACGCGCCCGAAACCCGAAATCGCACGAAACCGCTGAAGCTTTTCGGCACGAAAGGCTTGCGCCAATTAATCGAAAGTTTTGATAATGCGAACGAATATAATTTACTGAAACAGCCTTTTCCGATTGAGATCGTTGAAATGGATCAGCTCGAAAAATTCGAAATTTTGCCGGGCACGGAAGCCGTCGCGATGAAAACGCGGCACACAAGCGACAGCCACGCGATTCATCTAAGAGATTCAAGCGACAAAACCATTGTTTACACGGCTGATACGGGATTTGATAAAAACCTGGGAGCCTTTGCGCGAAATGTCGATCTGCTTTTGATGGAATGCTCGTTTGTCAAAGAAAAGCCGGTCGAAACTCACCTGGAACTGGCTGAAGCCGCGCATTTGATTCGCTATGCAAAGCCGAAAAAAGCGATGCTGACGCATTTCTACGCGGAATGGGACGCGGTTGATTTCCAAAAAGAAGTTGCAAAATTTTCGCCGCTTTGTGAAGTTTTAGAAGCTTTTGACGGGCTTCGCGTGGAGATTTAATGCCTGAAAAATTAACCTCAGGAAGATTTAAAGCCGCAAAGAGGCATAAGAAAAAGGCATAAGAAAATAGAAAGCGGATCGGCGCGGATTTTAGAAAAAAGATTCTTTAAAATAAATCCGCGCCGATCCGCGTCCCGGCTCTTTACGGTTTTGCGCTTTTGAAGTCGTAAATTTTCTAGCTTTTAACGTTGCGTTTTGCCATTGCGAGCAATTCTTCGGGCATCCATTTCGAAAGATTTTTGCCTTCGGCTTCGGCGATGCTTTTATGACGATTGCGCCATTCTTTTTGCGGGTCGTCTTCGCGTCCGGATTGTTTCGGGTAGTTTTCCACCTGTTCCAGGCTGATGATGATTCCGTGCGCGATTTCGTTCCAATCTTCGGTTTGAATGCCGCGCAAAACGACCGGAAGCCCGGCAGTCCAGTCTTCTTCGGGCGCGATGTTGTCGTATTCGGGAATGGTCAGCTTGTCGGTTGAAGGAAACGGCGAGCCGGAAAACTCACTGACGATTTGCGATTTTAAATCTTTCAATGTGCCGTTCGGATTGCTCGCTCTTATTTCCAGAGCGCGACGAAAAATATCGGCGACAGTTGCTTGATTGCTCATTATTTTTTACTGAAGTCTCCTAGAAAATTGTTTCTACTAATAAATTACACGCTTTGCAAAATCAAAGCAAAATGGCGGAAATAAAACCCTGAAATAAATAGTTTCCAAAAGAAAATAATAAAATTTTGCTCTGTTATAATTAAGTTTCGTTTATGTCAGCCGGAATTTATCTGCACATACCTTTTTGCCGCTCGCGCTGCTCGTACTGCGATTTTGCGACCGATGTTTTTAAGTCCGACGCGGTGGTCGAGCGCTATGTTTCCGCGCTTGTGAAAGAGATTGAAAATTTTTCGCAAACGGCGCAGTCGATCGACACGATTTATTTCGGCGGCGGCACGCCTTCGCTGCTCGCGCCCGGACAGCTCGAGAAAATATTAAATTCGATTTATAAAAAATTTCCACTTGTGGAAAACCTCGAATTGACGATGGAAATGAATCCGGCGACCGTTACGCCGGAAACTTTGAATTCTTATAAATCTCTCGGCGTAAATCGCGCGAGCTTCGGCGCGCAGACGTTTGACGATACGGAATTAAAGCGTCTCGGTCGGCGGCACACGGCAAACGACGTGCGCGAAACGATAGAGCTTTTGCGCAACGCCGGTTTCGATAACGTCAGCTTTGATCTGATTGCGGGGCTTCCGCGTCAGACGCTCGCCGATTGGGAGCGAAATCTCGACGAAGCGCTCGAATTAAATCCCGAACATCTTTCTTTATATTTGCTCGAAATCCACGAAGGAACGCCGCTTGCCGAACAAATTCGCTCGCGCCGGCAGCCTCTGCCCGACGAAGATTTGCCCGGCGAGATGTATGAATTGATGCTCGAGAAAACTGCTCGAAAAGGTTACGAGCAGTATGAAATCTCAAACTTTTCGCTTCCCGGATTTCAATCGAAACACAACACAAAATACTGGCTGTGCGAGCCGGTTTACGCGTTCGGCGTTTCGGCTCATTCGTTTGACGGAAAACATCGCTACGCCAACGAGCGCGACACGGCGAAATACGTCGATTTAATCGAATCGAGCAGCGGCGCGGAAGTTTACCGCGAAGAAACCGATCTCGGCTCGGAATTCGTTTTTCTCGGTTTAAGGCTTTCCGAAGGAATTGATCTGGGCGAATACGAAAAGCGTTTCGGCGCGAATCTGCGCGAAAAATACGCGGCGGATTTGCGGCGCTTGGAAGAATTTGGATTGATCGAATTTGCCGGAAACAATCTGCGTTTAACCCGAAAAGGAATGGTTTATTCCAACGAAGTTTTTTCTGTTTTTGTTTAATATATTGCGTGTTTCTTTTTGAGAAAATGTTTCATCTGCGATACAATATATTAAATGAAACACGAAAGAAAAAAATCAACCAAGATCAGCGAAGCCATCTTTCGCGGCAAAAAATCTCTTTACAGTTTTGAAGTTTTTCCTCTGACGGCTGAACTCGAAGAAACGCCCGGCATCTACGTAATTTCGAAGCGCAAAACCGATAAAAGCGGCAAAGCTCATCACGCGTTTGTCTGTATCGGGCAAACCGAATCGGTTTTAGGCGAGATAAAAAAACACCAGAAAGGCAAGTGCGTCAAGCAGCACGCGGCGAACGTGATTTGCTTGTTAAAGGAAAACAACGAAAAGAACCGTGTGAAAATCGAAGCCGATTTGAAAGCGGCGCACGCGACGGTCTGCAATTACAATTAACAGCCGCGAAAAGACGCGAAAAACATAAAAACACAAAAACAAAAGAGAATAGGAGACGGACGAATACAGATTTAGCGGTTTTACACGGATTTAAGAAAAAATCTTTTATAAAAAATCTGTGAAAACTCGTTTTATTAGCGTTCGTCCGCGTCCTATTCTCTTTCTTTTTCTCTTTCTTTTTTTGCGGCTTTCGCGCCTTTCGCGGCTATTTTATCCGGACAATGCGGTTTTCGGTTTTAGGCGAAATCGTTTTGTTCGGCGCATTTCTGATCGATTGTTCGAGCACTTCCGAGTCTTTCGGCGCGGTGTCGGCTTTGAGCAAAACTTTGGCGTCCTTAAACATCACGTAACCGTCGCCGCCGCGCGAAACTAAAAAGTCTGACGTCGCGAGCGTGTAATTTTTCTTTTCATTAAGCGGTTTTCCGCCGACGAGAATTTCCGTCACGCGATTGCCAGCCGGTTTTGAAAGATCGTATTTAAAGCTCATCCCGGAAATTTGCGGAAAGCGTCCCGGTTCGTTGTCCTCTGCACTGCGCGCGACGCCGTGTTCGAGAACTTGGCGCAGAGTTTTTCCGGAAATCTCCACTTTTACGATCGGATTATTAAAAGGGAGAATCGAAAGCACGTCGCGTTTTGTCAAAACGCCCGGATTATACGTTAAGTCCGCGCGAATCGAGCCGCCGTTGACCAGCGCGACATCGGCTTTCGCGGCGTTTCGGTAGGCGTCCGCGATATAATTCCCGACATTCGTTTCCTTCGTGCGGCTTGAAAGCGAAAGCGCGTCCAAAACGACGCCGCTCATGCCGACCGGCTCGGAAAGTTTCATTAAAAGGTCTTTGTATTTATCGAACACAGCCGCAAATTCCGGCGCTTCGGGCGTTTTATCGGTGACGGGAATAATTTCCCAATCGATGCTTTCGAGGCGTTTTGTCTGACGGTCGAAATTCAAATTAAAACGTCCGAGCTCGCGCGCGTCTGCGGTCATCTTGAAGATCGGCGTGCCGTTTGAAGAGCTTTGCAAAAGCGTGTGTTCGTGCCCGCCTAAGATCAAATCGAAATCCGCGCATTTCGCCAGCTCCTTGTCCTGAAACATAAAAAGATGCGTTAAACCGACGACGGCGTTTGCGCCCGCGGCGCGCATTTTCGGCACGATCTGTTTAGCAGTTTCGCAAAAGCTTGTGATGTTCAAGCTCGCTTCCATCGAAGAAGTTTCTTTCGTTTCCGGCAAAAGCAAACCGATAAAACCGACTTTTACGCCGTCGAAATCCTTGATCGCGAACGGCGGCGTGTCGGCGAAAATCTTGTTTGTTTTCGAATCTATAACATTCGCGCCGAGCCATTGAAACTGAGATTCTTTTATTCTTTGCAGCAGTTCCGGCGTTTTTATGTCAAATTCGTGGTTGCCTAAAACCGCGTAATCAATCCCGACGGCGTTCCACGCATCGATCATCTGCGCGCCTCGATAAGTTCTCGTTTCGACCGAAGGCGAAACCGTATCGCCGCCGAGCGTAAAAATTGTATACGGATTTTCCGCTTTGATTTGTTTTTTAAGCGTCAAAAGCCGCCCCAGCCCGCCGCGCGTTCCGCCGTCAACCGGCATAAACTGGTAAACGTCATTAACGTGAAGAATCGAAACTTTAATCGGCTGAGCAGGGTTGGTTTGAGCAAAAACAGGCAAAGAGACAAAAAGAAAAAGCGCGAAAATAATCCGGCTTATAAAAAAAAGACGCATTAAGTAATCTCCTTTGGGTTAATCATTTCAAAATAAATTATACTCCTCTTTTATCTGATTTTTATATTAAAGGCGAGGGAAATGTACAGGCAAATTTCATCTTGTTTTCGCTGTTTTTTCGTTGCGAATCACCAAAGCCAAACTTTGCCCAACCCCCAAAAGAGAGTTTCGCGCCGTTTGGAGCGCGACGGTCGATAATGCGGATAGATTGGGAAACGAATCGGGAAAGTGAAAAGTGAAAAGTGAAAATTTAATAGTTTTTCACTTTTCACTTTTCACTTTTCGTTATTAGTTATTCGCTTTCAAATGCGTTCTTGCTTCCCAAAGTTCCGGGAAGAACTTCTTGTCTAACGTTTTACGAAGGTATCCGGCGCCTTCGGAACCGCCGGTTCCGCGTTTCATACCGAGCATGCGTTCGACCATTAAAACGTGGTGATAACGCCACAGGGCGATGCTTTCGTCGTGTTCGATCAGCAAATCCTGCATAATAAAAAAGTCCGAATATTTTTCCGGTTGCGTCAGGATTTCGACGATCGTCTGAACTCTCGCTTCGTTAGTCGAAACGTCGAAATCTTTTCTTTTCAGCAAATTCCAGAAAGCATCGCCGAGCGTCGGCTCGTTAAATCTTTCCGTCAGTCTTTGAAAGGCAAATTCGTCATGAGAAAAATGTTTGAGAATATGCTCGTCTTTTGCGCCGGAAACAAATTCGAGCTCGCGAAACTGCATCGACTGAAAACCGCTCGCCGGATTTAACTTATCGCGAAATTCCAAAAAACCGATCTGCGCCATCGTTTCTAAAATATGAATCTGCGAAACGATGACTTTTTCGATGGAAACGACGGCTCGCAAACTGTGATTGGCGCGAAACGTGCGACCTTCTTCGAGCCATTTGATGCTCGCGTCGATTTCGTGCAATATTTGCTTAAACCACAGCTCATACGTTTGATGAATAATAATAAAAAGCAGCTCGTCGTGGCTCGTCGGCTCGGACAGGGTTTCCTGAAGTTTGATAAGCTCGGGAACTTTCAGATACTGGTTGTATGAAAGCGGCGCGTTTTTTCCGTATTCTGTCATAATTTTAAGAATTAAAATTCAATGTTTAAGGCGAAAATCTCGTTTTTTACAGCAGGTCGGGAAGAGCCTGAAAGATCGCCTCCCGGGCTCTGATTTTTTAACATTTTATTTTCACTTTGCTAATTTATCACGCCCTCGAGTAAATTTATGTCAATTTTGCCGTTTATCTGCAAAAAACTGAAAAAACTTCTTGACAGAATCTTAAGATTTAGTTAAATTTTCCTTCGTCTATCAACCAATGCACGCAAATTAAATCCCTAAAATCTTGAAGTTTAAGATTTTCTATTTGTTTGGAAATGAGTTGTCAAACATTTATAAAAATCTGTGTTTGATGAGATTAGGTTCTAATCTCAAGAGGCGAAGATTTTTGTTTTTCGTCTGTGTTTTTTCAAAAAACGCTTTCGGCTAAAAATTAATTTATTGAAGTTTGTAGGAGGAATTAAGAATTATGTCTAAAACAATTGGAAAGGTTAAATGGTTTAACAATGCAAAGGGTTACGGTTTTATCGAGCAGCCCGGCGAGCAGGATATTTTTGTGCATTACAGCGCGATTTCCGGCGACGGTTATAAAACCCTGATTCAAGGACAGGATGTCGAATTCGAAGTGACCAACGGACCGAAAGGACCGCAGGCTGAAAATGTGATGAAAGTCCAATAAGCACGTGTTAAATCACCTGACCGATTTCGGTTTTTCCTAAAAAGAGAGCCGAACGGCGTTTACCGGAGCGAATCTTAAAATTTAAGGTTCGCTTTTTTATTTTTAACAGCGCTTTAATCAATCAAACGGGAATTGGCGTTGTTTTTTCCGCGCCAAACGAAGCCGTCTAGAATGCAATGCTTCAACTGCGGAACGGCGAGAAGCGGGACGAGATACGTTTTCCAATCTTCCGGCTCTTTTCAGAATTTTACCGGTCAATCAATCAAAAAGCATTTGTCTTGCGCATCCCGCTCATTACGTTTGAATTTTCTCTGAAACTTCGTTTGCCGCGCGGATGCCGTGGTAAAACGCTTCTTCGAAAAGCGCGATGCCGCTTAAATCCGAATGCGCGAAATAAATGTTTCTGAAAGGTTTTTGCGCTTCGTCGCGCGCGCCGTTCCACAAGAAATTCGTTCGCGGCGAGATCATCGCGTGTCCCCAGCGCATAATGTCTATGCGTTCGGTCAATCGGCGTATATCTTTATGCGCCAGAGACAAATCCGACAAAATAACGTCGGCGAGCTCGCGCCAGCCGAGAGAGAAAAGCTTGGCGCGACCGTTTGTTTCAGCCATCGGAAAGTAATACGTAAAAACCGTCTGCCCGTAATCGATGCCTTTTTGGTGCGTCGCGTTTACGTATCCGAGCGAAGGGCTTTCGTAAATCACGTTGTCCCAGGCGAGCGGGAAATCGCGCCTGAATTGCGTTGCCGGACGGTCTTTTAAAAATAAATTGGCGACAAACCAGGCATTATGTTCGAATTCTTTGACGAATGCGGGCGCGGTTTGCTTGAAATCTCGAATCAGGTATTTTGAAGTGAAAATCGGCGCGGCGTAGATGACCTTTTCGGCGCGAATTCCGCGAAGCTCTCCGGTTTGTGTATCCAGATAAACGACGTCGGCGCCTGTTTCATTCGGGATTATTTCAACGGCGACCGTATTTATGCGCGTTTTGTCTTTTACCCTGTCGTGCAGATAATTAACAAAACGCCCGTTGCCTTCCGGGAAAGTGATAAAAGACTGCGATTCGTCGCCGCTTTTTCGCGTGCGCGAACAGAAATAAAAAAGCCCAGCCCAGGCGGAAGTCTGATCGAGGCGCAAGCCGTAATCGTCGCGGCAAGCGTAATCGCAAAACCAGAAAAGCCTTTCCGACGAGAACCTTTTTTCGCGAAGCCATTCGCCGAAAGAAATTCGATCGAGCGCGGTTGCTTCCGAATCGTTTGAACATTCAGCGACCGGTAAAACAAAGGCGCGTTTGCCGCGCGCGTCGCGCCAGTTTATCCAGTAATCAAGCTGCGCCTGAAATTCGGCAAGCTGGAGTTTATCGTCTTCGGTCGCGCCGGCAGTTAAATATAAACCTTCATACCAGCGACCTTTGTAAAAAACTCTCTCTTCGGGTTCGCGGCAGAGATATTGTTCTTTGACGATTATTTCGCCCGTTTGATGTCTGCCTTCGGTAAGCCGCATTTCGTCGAGCAGCGAAATAAGCTCGGCGTTTTCACGAAAAGGAACCGGCAGATAATGCGCGCCCCATGGGTAACCGATGTAATTATTCGCGCCGCTCTGCGCCGTGCCGCCGATTTTATTTTCCAATTCAAGCAGAACGAAATTCGTCTGATTTTTTTTATGCAGTTTCCAGGCTGCCGCAAGCCCAGCCGCGCCGCCGCCGACGATCACGATTTTTGCGGTTTCCCAGTTGTTTTGCGGCACCTCGTAGTTTCGATTCTCGCGCAAAATATGACCGACATCGACATTTGCGCCGACGATTTCGCCGTCCGGGAAAACGTCTGCGGAATCTTTCCGACAAGCGGAAATCGCCAGCGGAAGCCCCAGAAATGCGGTTAAAATTTCGCGGCGCGTGAAATTCATTCGAGTAAAGTCAGAGCAGAGAATTGAAGAATAGTTTTTTTAATAAGGCAAAGCAAATGACAATAAAAAGGCGGACATTGACCGCCTTTTTTATTAAGGATTTTTTGAAAATAAAGCTTATTTATTGCCGGACGTTTGCCACTTCAATCGCCTTACTGGAGCTTAACTCGCCGAAAAAAGTGTAGTCGGCGTTTCTGCCGGAAATTTCCAGCCGCCAGTGCGTGTAATCACCCGCGTTGTCGCAGTTGTTTCCGCGTCCCTGCAAAACCAGGAAATAAGTCGTCGGTTTGATGATGCTCGATTGAAAAAATCCGTTTCCGGCTTGAACCGTACCTTTAAAGCGCAATTCTTTATATAAAAGCGGTCCGCCTCCGCCGCCTTGCCTTCCGTCGTGAATATCGGCTTTGAAATTCAGCATCTGCGCGGGCATCGGCAAAGTCAAAGCGCCGGTTTTCCCGTCTTTTGTCTTAAAGTTGAATTTCCATATCCTGGCGGAAAAAGCGTTCGTTACGCTGAAGAAATTTGTCGACGATTGCGATTCGAAGCTTTTCGCAATCGCGTTTAAGCCTTTAACTCCGTCAAACCCGGCGGCGGTCATAAACAATTGCGCGCCTTTGTCGAACTTCAAATTTTGCAGCAGCTCAATGTCCTGCTCGCCCGGTTTGGCTGTCGAGATGCTGTAAGCGCCCGATTCGGCGCAGCAGGCGCAGGCAAGCGAAGAAACGGGAAAAACAAGCGTTATCGCCGTCAAAAAAATAAAGGATAAAATGTGCAGTTTCATAAGTTATTCAAAAAAGAGCGATTAATCCGCAATCCCCGGTTCGCTTCCGGCGAGAATATACATCGCCAGAATATTTTTCCCCGAAGAGCAGGCAAAGCTATCGACCGTAACTTTTTGATTTCTGGCAACGAGCGTCGGCAAATTCGCGGCGTCGTTTGCCTTTATTCTTTGCGCGTAGAGGCGCGGCGAAATATTGATTTTTACCGAACCTTTGGTCGTTTTCAGCGTAAAGCTCCGGATTGCGGTTTCGTTTGCGTATTGAACCTGCGAAATCGTTCCGAGATAGCGGCGCGCTTCGCAGTCCTGCATTTCTTCATACGCGAGCAGATCGAAAATTTCCGTCATTTTCCCGTTTTTATAGCGGGCGTCTGCTTGGGCGAAAACGTTTTCGATGTTTGAGAGTAAAAGGATGAAAAAGAGGATTGTTAAGAATGTGATTCGTTTCATTTTATTTTAGCGCGCAAACCGCAACTTGTTTATCGACATAGAAAACGAAGTTTTTTGCTTTATTACTTTTGACACTTCGGGCAAAAATACGTCGAGCGTCCACCTTGTTTTAATCTTTTTATTTCCGTTTTGCAATCGGTGCAAGGGAAATTTTCCTGTCCGTAAACGCGCCAGCGGTTTTCGAATCCGCCGCCGTAATAACTGCCGTCGATATTTTCCGGGTCAACGTTTAGCGTCGAGCCGTGACGGATAGATTCGCTCAGCACTTCGCGAATCACGCCGTGCAGAAGATCGGCTTTGCGAGGCGAAAGCCGGTCGGCGGAAATTTGCGGATTTATGCGGGCGATAAACAAAGCTTCGGATGCGTAAATATTCCCGAGACCGCAAACCTTCGTTTGATCGAGCAAAAATTCCTTTAAGCCGCGTTTTGAGGTTTTTAAGATTTCGCGAAAATACTTCCGGTTAAATTCATCGGAAAACGGCTCGGGCGCGAGTTTTTTTAGTTCGGCAGATTCGTTTAAATTTTCGGTTTCGACGATTTTCATCAAACCGAAATGGCGCTGGTCTTGAAAAACGAGCCGCGTTTCGTCGGTAAAATAAAAAACGGCGTGCGTGTGTTTCGGCAGTTCGCGCTCGGCGGGCAAAAGCATAAAACGCCCGCTCATTCGCAGATGCGTTATTAAAGTATTGCCGCCGCTTAGATCGAAAAGAATGTGTTTGCCGCGCCGCTTGACGTGATTTACGTCGGAGTTGCCGAGCTTTTCGGCGAAAACCGGCGGAGGATTTTCCGGGGCGAGCCGCTGCCTGAGAAGTTCAGCCGCAAAGATTCTGCGACCGGAAACAAGTTTATTCAAAGATTGTGCGACCAGCTCGACTTCAGGCAATTCAGGCATCTCTTTTTTAACGGTGAATGATCTTTTAAACGGTGAATGATTAATAAAAAACGGGAAAAAATTTCCTTTCCTTTCGCCGTTCACCGTTAAAGAATTATTAATTTCAAACTTTTGTGTAATCGGTCAGCGACGTTTTATCGCCTAAAACGGTGCCGTTTGAAACGGAGACGTTTTTTCCGAGATAGCAGCTTCGACCGATGACGGCGCCGCGAACTTCCGTCGAATTTGAAACTCGCGTGTGCGCCCAAACTACGGAATTTTCAATTACCGCTCTTTCTTCGACGTGAACGCCCGTGCCGAGAATTGAATTAATAATGCGCGCATTCGGTTTAATAACGCAATCGCTGCCGACGATCGAGG
The DNA here is from genome assembly GCA_025463125.1 of Acidobacteriota bacterium. GTDB lineage: Bacteria > Acidobacteriota > Blastocatellia > Pyrinomonadales > Pyrinomonadaceae > SXVE01. The sequence goes on from JAOAPX010000029.1 coordinate 17,100, forward strand.
TTTTATCGACGATGGCTGCCGTGGCGATGTCGGCGTTGCTCGATTTTTCAATTTCAAAACCTTTTATTTTACCGTCGAGAAAATCTCGATGAACTTCCAGGTAACTTGCCGGAGTCCCGATATCGCGCCAGTAGTTATTTTCAATAACGTAAGCGTAGAACGGTTTTTTATTAGTCAAAATGTCGGGAAAGACGTTGTATTCAAACGAGCAGTTTTCGCCTTTCGGAATAAGATCGAGAATAGTCGGCTCGAGAATATAAATTCCCGCGTTGATATTGTTTGTCGTTAAAGCGTCGATGTCTTCCGGTTTCGGTTTTTCACGGAAACGCAAAATCGCGCCGTCCGAATCGGTTTCGACCAGTCCGTAAGCCGCCGGATTTTCAACCGGCACTAACGTCAGCGTCGCTTCCGCCTTTTTTTCTTTGTGCAGCTCGATGACTTTCGAAATATCAAGATCGGTAATAATATCGCCGTTAAAAACGATTGTCGTTTCGCGGATCGCGTCGGCGGCAAATTTATAAGCGCCGCCCGTGCCCATCGGCGAAGGCTCGGTTACGAAGCGCAGCTTTACGCCGTAATCGGAACCGTCGCCCAAAAGATGCTCGATTTTGTCAGGCTGATAGCTGAGCGAAAGCGTGATATCTTTTATTCCTGCGCGACGCAGGATTTCGATTTGATAAAGCAAAAATGGTTTGTTTAAAACCGGAACAATAGGTTTCGGTGTATAAACTGTCAGAGGTCGAAGCCGCGTGCCTTTGCCGCCAGCCAAAATAAGAGCCTGCATATTTTAGATTGTAAAACTCCGGTAAATAATAATCTATTCGACAAACTATTTAAGACTAAAAAAACCGATTCGGAAAATCAAAGCGGCTTCATAAAGGTAAAGAAATAATAAAAGAATATAAAACTTGTTAAAAATCGTTGACACGTTTATTGGAAAGTGTTAGCTTAAAAATGTGCAGGTCAGAAGGCGAATAGTGAGCCCGCACCCCATCCAGCAACCGTAAGATTGTCCCAACAAACAAAACAAAAAACAGATTCTTTAGCATTTGATTCACAATGAGTTTCGATAAAACAAAAGCGATGCGAAGTGCTGAGCGATACTTGTCTCAAGGCAAGATTCGCGCTGCCATAGGCGAATACAAGCAAATCGCCGAAAACGATCCGAGGGATTACAGCACACTTAACATTCTTGGTGATTTATACGTGAAAAACGCTGAAAAAGCTCAGGCGATCACGTGTTTTACCCGCGTGGCGGAATATTACAGCAAGCAGGGATTCGCGCAAAAAGCTATCGCCATTTATAACAAAATTTCTCGCCTGCAGCCTGATTCCGTCGAGATTTCCGCAAAGCTCGCCGAACTTTATCAAATAAAAGGTTCATTTGCCGAAGCGCGCTCGCATTACCTGATTCTTGCCGAACAATACGAAAGAACCGGCAAAAAGATGGAAGCGCTTTCAATCTGGAAACAAATCGCCGAGCTCGATCCGAAAAACATCGAAGTATATTTAAAGATCGCCGAAGCTTATCTGAAAGAAGCTCAAATGGATGAAGCTGTGGACGCGTTTACGGCGGCGGGCGAAAGATTGTCGGCGCAAAACAGGTTCGATTCGGCTCTGGAAGCTTTCGCGCGCGCGCTCGAAATCAGGGAAAACGATTTCAAAGCGCTGAACGGCTATGTGAAAGCGCAAATCAGCATCGGAGACACTGACGAAGCGGCGAAAACGCTCGAAAAAATTCTGGAAACGCAGCCGTCTAATCGCGACATTCTGTATCTTCTCGTCGATTGCCATCTGGATACGAACAACCCTCAGGCGGCAGAAAAATCGGTTATTAAATTGGTCGAGCAGGAACCGGCAAATTATCCGAAGTTTCTGGAACTGGTTGCGGCTTATCTCAGGGAAAACGATTTACCCGCCGCCGCGCGTATTCTTTCGATGTCGTCCGAGCATTTACTGGTCGGCGGGCAATCCGAAGAATTTTTAACGTGGACGAATGAAATTCTCGCGCGCAATCCCGAACAGCTCGAAGCTTTGCATCTTCTCGTGCGCTATTACAGCTGGCAGCGCGACGACAGCGAGCTTCAACAGGCTCTGAAAAGTTTAGCCGAAGGCGCGCGCCTTGCCGGATCGATCGATGACGAGCGCTACGCTCTTTCTCAGCTGGTCTTGATGGTTCCGCACGAAACGTCTTTCGCCAGCCGTCTTCAGGAAATACATTCGCAGCACGGTTTGGGCGAAAACAGCTACGAACCGGTCGTGACGGCTCCGGTCAGCCAGGAAAATTATGTTTACGAAACGCCGGAATTTGAAAGTTTCGCGCCTGTTTCTTATGAAGAAACAAATGCCGAGGCGTCGCGGTTTGCCGCCGACGGTTTTGGCGAGTATCAAGTTGATTTTGCCGCGCCGAACACGTTTAACGACGGCGCAAAAGATTTCGTTTTTAGCGGCGACACGTTTGATGCCAAAATCGTCGAAGAATTTAACGGAGACGAATACGCCGGTTTCGGAAAGACTGACGAGCTTTTTGAAGAAAGCTTCGATCTCGCGCCGGAAGCCGCCGGTGCAAACGAACTTTCCGTTTCCGATGAGTTAAAGCTTGAAAAAGAACTCGAAAGCATCGAATTTTACTTTGAGCAGGGCTACAAGGAACTGGCGGAAAAATCATTGCTCGCGCTCGAAGAAGAATACGGCAGCCAGCCGCAAATAACGACTTTTCGCGAACGAATGAGCGATTCCGCGCCGCCTTTCGCGGAAACGGAAGAGCCGCTCTTTAATCTGGGCGAAACCGCGCCGCCGCCGGTCGCCGAAGAAAATTACGCCGAACAAAGCTCTTTAATTTTGCCGAACCCGGAACTGGAAACGAACGGCGCGGGCAGCAGCAGCAGCAACGGCGCGGCAATCGCAAATAATTTTGATTTTATCAGTGATTTCCGCAACGATCTCGGTTTTGAAGAAACCGTCTCGGCAAAAGACGACGATGATTACGAAACGCATTATCATTTAGCCATCGCTTATAAAGAAATGGGTTTGACCGAAGAATCAATTCGCGAATTTCAGGACGCGATAAATCTGGTCAGCCCGAACGACGGAACGCGCCGCTTTTTCGCCTGCGCGCATCTTTTAGGGCATTGTTTTATGGAAAAAAATATGCCGAATCTCGCCTTGATGTGGTATAAACGCGCGCTTGAGACGAGCGATTTGAGCGTCGAGGAAAAACAGGGAATTTGGTACGAGATCGGCAACGCGTACGAAGTCGGCGGCGATTGCGAAAAAGCGATGGAAAATTTCGGTATGATTTACGCCGTAAATGTCGATTACCGCGATGTCAGCGAGCGCATCCAAACTTTACACGTTAACATCTGAGAAACGCGCGGATTTATCGGTACGGGCGCATTGCCTGAAGCCGAATTTAACAATCATTTAGAAATAAAATAGAAATAAAAGCGGAAATAAAAGAAATAACTAAATCAAAACAAAAAGCAGCCGTATGCGTATAAAAACATACGAAGCTGCTTTTTTGTTTCTGCCGGTTTAAAGAAATTTAGTGAAACTGCTGTATTATAACAATTATCGTTAAAACCGAATCTGTTTTTGTGACTTCAAACGTTTGCCCGAATATTAAAAACTTAACAAAACCTGCCGAAACTATTATAATTTAGGTTTACGGGGAACGGTTATAAAATGCAGCTCAGTTGACTGGTTTATACTAACTTAAGACAATTTATGGTCGAAAAGCTCACCGTCATTTTTTTTATTATTCTGTGCCTGATCCTGGGCGCTTATTTGATTCTGTCGCCGTGGACCGGTTTGTTCGGAAGCTGGGATAATAATTACCTGCTTGTTTTCGTTTCGGACAAGACGGATATGCCGGTTTTGCAGAAAACCGTCGCTTCGACATGGTTTCGCGGCGCGGTTACGGGACTCGGAGTTTTAAATATAATAATAGCCTGCTGGGAAATGGCGCACTTCAAAAAAAGCGTGGAAATGCTGAAAGAAAAAGATTTAGGCGCAATCCCCAAGCCCGAATAAATCGCCGCGCATTATAATTTAAGTTTTGTGAAACACTTTAATCGACTCGCCAAGCCTTTGATTTATCTTATTACAAAAGGCGAAACGACAGCCGCAAACTTTTCCGAAAAGAAAAAAGAAACTCTCGAAATAATCGAAACCGCCGCCAGGCACAACGCGTCTGTTATTCAGATCCGCGAAAAAGCGCTTTCCGCCAAATTACTGTTTGAACTGGCTTCTGAAGCCGCCGAAATTACAAAAAACTCCCAGACCGCTTTGCTCGTCAGCGACCGCGCCGACATCGCGCTCGCTGCCGGCGCGGACGGCGTTCATCTAACCGGAACTTCGCTTTCCGCCGAAACGATACGCCGCAATTTTCCCGCAAATTTCATTATCGGCGTTTCGGCTCATTCGCTGGAAAAAGTCCGGCAGGCAAAACTGCAAAAAGCCGACTTCGCCGTTTTTAGCCCGATTTTTTCAACTCCGAACAAGAGCGAACCGCTCGGTTTGGATAAACTTCGCGAAGTTTGCGAACAGGTAAAACCGTTTCCCGTGCTGGCTTTGGGCGGAATCGGCGAAGTAAATTACAAGTCGGTTTTGAAAATAGCCGACGGTTTCGCGGCGATAAGATTTTTGAACGATACGGAAAACTTGAGAAAACTGAATGTCTCAATTTAGCAATTAAAAAGAATTGAAATTTTATGCCCGCGAAACGTGCGAAAGAAGGAAAAGAAGAGCGATAAAGTTTCAAACGTTTTCGCCTGTTTCGCCTGTTTCGCCTGTTTCGCCTGTTTCGCAGGTGAATTTCTGTGAGTTTTAATAATTTCCGTGAGTGTTAATATTGAGTTTTAATATAGATAAGCGCGGCGAAAGAGATGCGTGATTTGCAAAGAAAAACGATAATCTAATTAATGACACAAAACGAAAATCAACCGACGAAAACCGAAATCTGCCTGACAATCGCCGGGCTCGACCCGTCCGGCGGCGCGGGAATTATCGCCGATATAAAAACTTTTTCGGCTTTCGATTGTTTTGCGACCGCCGCCGTCGCTTCGTTGACTTTTCAAAATACGCAGGGAGTTTACGGCGCAGCCAATCAAAGCGCCGAAATCGTCCGGCGGCAAATCGAGCCGATTTTGCAGGACTTCAAAGTTTCCGCCTTGAAAACCGGGATGCTTCCGACGCGCGAAATCATCGAAGAAGTCGCGAGCATAATCGAAGAATACAAACTCGAAAATTTCGTCGTCGATCCGGTCGTCCGCTCTACTTCCGGTTTTGATTTGATTGACGACGAAGCTTTGCGCGTCCTCATCGAAAAGCTTTTTCCGCTTTCAACCGTTATTACGCCTAACATTCCCGAAGCCGAACGAATCGCGCAAATGAAAATCGAAACCGCCGAGGATATCGAGCGCGCGGCGCGTTTTATGCAGTCTTGCGGCGCAAAAAACGTTTTGATAAAAGGCGGGCATCTTCCAGGATTTGAACGCGCAAACAAAAAAAGAAAAGCGATCGATTTTCTTTTTACGGGCGCCGAACTTCATACTTTTGAAGCCTCATACATCGAAACCGACGCGACGCACGGAACCGGCTGCACTTTGGCGGCGGCGATTACGGCTAATTTAGCGAAAGGAAAAAACCTGTTTGAAGCGGTTCAAACGGCAAAAAGATTCGTGCACGAAGCGATCCGCACAGCGCCGCAGATCGGCAAAGGACATTCGCCCGTAAATCACATGGTTAAGAATTATTAAGCTGGAATGTGGAATGATGCAAAAGGAATAGGACGCAGACGAATAAGGATTAAGCGGATTTTTTCCGATTTAATTTTCAGTTTTCTGCAAATCCGCTTAAATCCGCTAAATCAGCGTTTATCCGCGTACTATTTCTAAATTTCTTTTTCTATTTCTTTTCTATTTCTTACTTGGCAGGCGTGAAAATGCTCGGCGACTGGTAAGTTACGCCGAAAGTCACGCCTGTGCGCGGGCTGTTTTTCGTAAAGCCGAAAATGGCGGCTGTATCGAATCTGAGACTCGAAGCTTTTATTTGCGTTCCGAGGCGAAATTGCCCGACGCTTTCCGTTCCGAGAGGCGCTTCGCCGCTTCGCGTGCTGGCTCGACCGTTGATTTCTCCGACGATGTTTACGCGCTCGTTAACATTGTAAATTCCCGCTAAACCGTAAAGCAAAACGTCGTTTTGCGTGAAGCGTTCGAGCGGCGCTGACATAATTCCCAATCCTACATTTCCGAAAACATTAAGGCGCGGAGTTTTTCCGGCTCGCTTGCCGAATTTTTTCTGCACTAAAAATTTGCCGAAAACGTTTATTTGATTCGTGCCGATGCCGCGCGCCTGGTCGGAATTCGGCATTTGAAAACCGAATTTAAATCCCAAAGCCGGAAGATTGCTCGTTTCGTTTCGCAGCTTGATCTTGGTCGAAAGAATAAAATCGCCCGCATCGTTCGAAGAGTTTCCGTCGAGCGCGAGCGGAATCGGCGAAGGCGTCATCGCTGAGTTTATCGCCAGAAAGTTTTGCAAAACGCCTTCAAGTTGAAATTCGACGTTTGAAGAAAACCCGACTTTCAAACGAACGTCTCCGATTCGCGTTAAATCGCCTCTTAAGCCCGAAAGCGGAAATTTTGCGTTTTGCAGAAAATCGACGCCGGCACCGATTTCAATCGCGCCTTCGGGCGTCGTATCGACGTCTTCGGTCAAAAGCGGACGCTGCTGCGCCGTTGCCGCAACAGTCAGGCAAAAAATTAAAGTCAGGCAAAAGAAAAGGCGTTTCATTAAATTTTAGATATGTTCCGGTTATTGATTACCGAAGTTAAGAGTAGATGATACGAGGCAAATTTTCAATGATATTTTACTGATAAAGACAAGCTCATAAATGTTTCGGCGGCTTTGGACATTGCACGGAAAAATTGCCAAAATAAACACGAAAACAGTATAGATAACAAATGTTCTAAAATCCGAGTAAATATTAAAATAAGGGGAAAAAATATGAGTATCGGACAGATTTATGCCGCTGAATTAGAGCGCGAAGCGGTCGCAACAAGAAAAATGCTCGAACGCGTTCCCGATGATTTCGCCTGGACGCCGCATGAAAAATCGATGACGCTCGGAAGTCTGGCAACGCACGTCGCTCTGCTTCCGAGTTTGGTTAAATCCACTATCACCAAAAGCGAGCATGATTTTGCGGCAGATCCGCATTCGCCGCCGACTTTTGCAAACGGCGCGGCGCTGGCAGAAGCTTTCAGCCAGCACGTCGGCGAAGCCTTACAGCTCTTAAATGAAGTTTCGGACGAAGATTTATCGAAAAACTGGCGGCTCAGAAACGGCGAACAGGTAATTTTCGATTTGCCGCGCATCGCCGTGCTGCGGACGATGGTTATGAGCCATCTTATTCATCATCGCGGACAGCTTTCCGTTTATCTGCGATTGAAAAACGTGCCGCTTCCGAGCGTTTACGGTCCTTCCGCGGATGAGCAAACAATGTAGTTTCGGGCTTCGGATTTTCCTTCATAAGAAGTAAAATAAAGTGAAGAATTCTCATAAAATCCAAAATCATAAACTCAAGAATTAAAGATGGAATTATTAAATTTTGAAAAGGAAACGCCCGAAACCAGCGGTTTACGCCTGGTCGCGGACAATAAAGAACCTCAAAAGTTTCCAATCGTCGAAAAACAGTTTGTCAATTTTATGTTTTTTCGCGTAAATCCGGAATGGCGCAGGCTCGATGCGGAATCGAAACTAGCGTATAAAAAGGAATTTCAAAGTGTTTTCAATCATTTCAGGGAAGATTTTCTGCTTTACCCGTATTCGATGGTCGGTTTTGATTCAAAAGCCGATTTTATGATTTGGCGCATCGGAACGTCTCTGGATTTGATTCAGGAAATGACCGCCAGATTGTATCGCACGGAATTGGGAAGGTATCTGGAAACCGCCGATAATTATCTTTCCGCCACAAAGAAAATGATGTTTATTTCGCCGATTGAAAATCCCGATTTTGAAGATCGTTTTCACGTGCACGCAGGTCAGAAAAAATATCATTTTGTTTATCCGTGCGCCAAACACAGCGATTGGTACGCGAAAACCGGCGAAGAACGCGATTCGCTCGTCGAGGAACATTTTATGGTCGGCAAGAAGTTTCCGAACATCAGGATTCATTTGACGCACGCCTTCGGTTTCAGCGACCAGGATTATATCGTTTCGTTTGAAACCGATGAGCCGAAAGATTTTCTGGCGCTTGCCGAAGAACTGAAAGAAACTTCTCTGAGCAAGTTCACGATGCGCGGAATGCCTATTTACACTTGCCGTCAGAGAGATTTAATGGAATGTCTCGACGCTTTAGGTTAAATTTCGAATTTCCGATTACGATTGTTGTAATATATAAATTTATTGCTTAATTATTCGCAATTAAAAGTTCAGATTTCGATTATTCGTAATTTATAATTCGTAATTGTTTTATGCTTATAGCTCGAAAATTTTACATCAGCGGAATGGTTCAGGGCGTCGGTTATCGCTTTTTTACGCAGCGCGCGGCGGCTCGGCACCAGGTTTTAGGCTACGTGCGAAATTTAAAGGACGGCAGGGTCGAAGCTTTCGTCCAGGGGCAGCCGGAAACCGTCGAAGCTTTTAAACACGACTTAACCGCCGGACCGACTTATTCAAAAGTCGAGCATATCGAAGAAATAGTTATCGAGCCGAACGAGTTTTACACATCATTCAGAATAGAAAAGTAATTTATAAATAGTGAATAATGAATAGTGAATACAGATTTTCGCTGCTCATTATTCACTGTTTATCACTAATAAAAATGGATCATTTAAGAAAATTAATACGCGAAGTGCCCGATTTCCCGAAAGAAGGCATAAATTTTTACGACATCACGACGCTTTTAAAAGACGCCGAAGGATTGCGCCAAACCGTCGACGCTTTAGCCGAGCATTTCAAAGACGAAAAAATCGACACGGTAATCGGCGTCGAATCGCGCGGTTTTATTTTCGCCGCGCCGCTCGCATACCACTTAAACGCCGGATTTGTTCCGGTTCGCAAACCGAAAAAATTGCCGGCGGAAAAAGTTTCGGTTTCCTACGATCTGGAATACGGGCAGGACACTTTGGAAATGCACAAAGACGCCGTCGGCGAAGGGCATAAAGTTTTAATCGTGGACGATTTGCTCGCGACGGGCGGCACGGCAAAAGCGGTCGTGGATTTGGTCGAAGGCTTGGGCGGAAATATCGTCGGCTTGCTTTTCGTCGTCGAACTGAACTTCCTGAAAGGACGCGACAAATTCAACGGCTATGACGTGCGCTCTTTAATCAGCTACGATTCGTAAACTTAAAAAAACTTAAAAAACTTAAAATTATCTCACGCTCCCGTAGCTCAGTTGGATAGAGCGTTCGCCTCCTAAGCGAAAGGTCGCAGGTTCAAATCCCGCCGGGAGCACCAATATTTTCAAGAGTTTAGAGATATTTTGTAATACCTCTTTTTTTATTCGCTAAACTCACACCGAATACTTTAAATTCGCTAATTTCCCGCTGATTTCTCATTTAACCTTTTCAGGTTTTGACGGGACTTTAGCGGGGAAGATATTTGCATCATTCGGCAACGCTTCGAGAAACGAATCTATTTGCCTTATAACGGCATTGCTTTCGTCTTTGTCGGCTGTTTCGTAAATAACAATCTACGCCTTCGTTGTAAATACGCTTGTTTCGCGTCTTGCTGGATTTGTATTAGATTGTTCATTAATTACTTCAGTTGACTTTTTTTGATTGGATTTAGATAGGCGTTCCTATAATTGGACCGTTTAGGAAAGTCTTCGTTTTTATTTGGCGAGTTTCAAAGATTTTCGGTAAATGTTAACCGCCGCGCCCATTGCGACGTGATAACAAACCAGCCCTTACACATGTCTCAGAAAGGATCATTTCCGGCACGATCAAGAAAGTATCTGTTTCCGCTTCGCGTCCCTGTCGGGGTAGGCAAAAACTTTTATTTTTCTTGTCTAAGGAAAGATTATAATTTTAAAAATGGTTGAAAAGAGAGAACTAAAACTTTGTAAATCATAAATAGCCATGAATTCTTCCACTTCTCATGAAACAGTAAAAACATCTTCGACTCAGCGCTATGAAGGACTTGACGCCTTTCGTGGTTTCGCGGCTTTTGGCGTTGTTTGGCTCCATACATTTTTAGCAGGCACGGTGAGTTTTGCAAACCCGAATGATTTGAGCAGTCAGTCGAATGTATGGATTAGATTGAGAGATTTCTCTCTACCGTTAATTGTCATGTCGAGCTTCTTTGTTCTGACCATATCTATGCTCCGAAAACCGGATAGCGAGTTTTCGAATTTTTTTACCACCCGTTTTAAAAGGCTTTGCATTCCGTTGTTTATCTGGACAAGCGTATATTGCCTGCTAACGGCATTTGCTATACCTGCGATCCTCGGATTGGACAGCTTTGGACCGCTGCCTTCTATCGATACCTTTATTGGCGGGTATAAGCATCTTTGGTTTTTGCAATTTATATTTTTAGGCTCATTAATTGTATATCCGGTATTGTGCTGGCTGAGAAATAAAAGCGAGCCGGAAAGAGTAAAAATAGCCGTTTTGTTATTTCTGGCGGCAGCCGTTTATATCATTGTATTCAAATTGCTCATCCAACCGATTAATTTACACAATCTATTTCCATTTAAGCCAAGTGATAATTTAATCAGATTCATAGTACAGTCGAGTAAATATACTTTTTTTATTCCGATAGCGGTTGGATTGGCATTGCTTAGTAATGAGATAAACAGTCTTTTCAAGCGGAATATTTTTCGCGTTTGTTCGCTGGCGGCTGTTTTATTCAGCCTGATCCTTCACCTGACACTGGAATATATTGCAATAACCGCGGCTATGTATGGTATCGCTGTCTTTATAGCCGCGCTTCAACCCTGGAAAAGAATTCCGTTTAGACTGGTGTATATATCGGCAGCGTATTCTTATGGAACTTATATTTTACATTTTTTTCTATGTGAGGCGTTAGAAGTGCTTGTTAGTATAGGAAAGCACGAACTTAACACCGCGGCACTTTTTTCTATCAGTATATTATTCTATGTGACCAGCTTTGGGGTTGCCTTCTTACTTAGAAAAATAATTCCTATGGATTGGTTTATCCCCTTAATACCGATCAGATTAAAGAGATCCGAAGGAAACGCCAATCCTTAACTGCTATTCATAGCACAATTGAGATACTCATTTACACATATGTGCGTATATGTAAATGAGTATCTTTTTATTGGATTGAGTTGTTGTATTTAGGTGAAGGTTAACTGCTTTATTGTTAAAATCTAAAAAAGCAGACAAAACCAAATGTGCCTTTTACAATTTGCCGTGTCGTGGTATGATACCGCACATTATTAAATAATTTATTAATTGGTAAGTTGGGCGAATTGTTCGTTTTAGCTTTATGCTAAACGTTTGCGCTTAAAATTGAAGCTGGAGAATATTCAACGTAATGAAATGCGTCTCAAATACAATAAGAAAAACAGCTTTTGCTTTATTTATTCTTGGCACTATTTTATGCCAGACTCTAAACAATAATTCCCAACCATCAGAAAAATTTTATTCACTTCACGAAAGAGCGGTAAAGCTGGAAATTAAAGAAAACCCGAGAGCCGAGAACACCCTGCTTCTGTCGTCTGAGGCAAATAACGCGACAAAACTGCTCATAACCGAGGGTTCGTCCTCAACTGAAGGATACGGTGTCACAAATGAATATCCGAGACAGCTGGCTGTTTTATTCGGCGGAAACTATTATAAGCAATCCGTTAATTTGATATTCGATTCGAGCAATCTCTGGACGGTCAGAAACGTCGGTAACAGTGCCGATGATATGGCTCAGATGACTGCCCAATACGCTACGCAGGTTTTACCGTTTTACAATCCGTCTTTTAATGTCAATTATCTAACTTTGCAGGGCGGCTCAAATGATATAGCGGGCGGGCGGTCGGCGGCGGCTCTTGGAGCCGATGTTAAGGCTTATGTCGCAAAGGCGAAAGGTCATGGTTTCCTTGTCGGCGTCTGTACTGTTTTTCACCGCGTCGGTAATGATGTCGGCAGAGTCAATGATTATAACAACTGGTTACGGGCTGGAAACTCGGGCGCGGATTTTATTATTGATTTGGCTGCTCACCCGGCTCTTAGCGATGCAACGAATCTAAAATATTTTCAAGGCGACGGTATTCATCCTAATAGTGCCGGACAGACAGTTATCGCGAACATCTTCGCCAAGGCTATTCCGCAGACTCCCGTCGCAACATCGGTACCGGTTACATTACACGGCAGAGTAATGACGGCAAACGGCAAAAGAGGCATTCCCAATATTGTATTGACTTTAACCGATGCGGCGGGCAATACAAGAATGGCGAGAACCAATTCGCTTGGTTTTTACAGGTTTACAAAACTTGCGGCAGGTGAAAATTACACGATTACGGCAAAAAGCAAACTCTATACATTCACTCAACAGTCAAAGGTGTTTAGCACTAACGAAAACCTCGCAGAGGTTAATTTTATCGCTAATCCCTAATCGAAGCCGAGAGATGTAAAGTAAATAATTGACTATGTTCCGCATCATTCGGAACCCTTTCTAAAAATCCGATAGTTACGGCTTATTTTACATAATTGTCGTCTTCATAAATCCGGCTTGATATCTAATTCAAACATTGATTCAAAATGCAGATGTTTATGAGGCTGATTTTACAGACCGCTTTGTTGATTTGCGCCGCTCTCGATTTTTTTCTTTAACTTTCAATAAAAAAAAGGTTGGAATTTTTTTTAATTTCAGTGTTAAAAATTGGGAAAATTTGGAATTGTGGATCCGCATAAGTCCTTATTTTCATTTGAGTTTTTCGTTTTATGCGTCTCCAAGTGATTGACCTGCATTGGCTTACAAACCTTTAAAAAACAAGTCTTGACAGCAAAAAAACAAAATTGCGATAATGTATTCAGCTGCTGATCATTCGGCAGTTTACTAATCCATCTTCTTGGACAACAACCCGCTTTACAATCGAGCAAATTGTTTTGACAGATTATCAACTGATCAACGGTAGGTTTTATTCATTATCGAGTTAGCGGACATTCAACTCCTTAATCCCGAACAAACCATTCCTAAGCCTATCTGTTGGATGGCTAGTAAAACAAAAAAATAAAAAATTGATTTCACGTTTTCTATTGACAATTTCTGCCTGTCTTGCGCAGAAATGCCTGTCTTTTTCAAGCCCAAAGTGAAGAGCAAATAAAACACGAGTCGGTCAAGCAGAGAGAAAAGCAGACAAACGTATCCCAGAGAAATATAACGAGGAAAATACATTCATGAGATTACTTTTAACAATCGTTTTGAGTTTGTTAATCACGGCTGGCGTATATGCTCAGCCCGGCGA
>JAOAPX010000032.1 GCA_025463125.1 Acidobacteriota bacterium
TCCTGCAAGACTTTCGCAATCACCGGCAGACTCAAGCTGCGCGTTTTCTTGATTCCCGGCACTTCCTTGCCTTTGGCGTAGACGGCGTGGCGACCGTGTTCTTTGTACCATTCGGAAAGCGAGGCGGTTTTGTGCATTTCCTCGATGATTTGCCGCCAGCCGACGCCCGTGTTGTAAGCGCAAAACGAAATCTCGCCTTCCTGCGTTCCATACGGGATAACGCACATTTCCGTGCGGCGAAAATCGTATGTGAAAAGGTCTTGAAACCACATTCCTTCGACGCACAAAACGCGCCAGACGTCTTCTGTTTCGTTTTTCGGCTGCGTTTTCATACGGTCGTTGCGGTCGGAATTCGAGCTTGTCGAAGACGGCTTGAACAAATTAAGAATTTGTGAAATCGGAAATCCTTCGGGCGCGCGTCCCGCGTCGTAATTGCGCATAATCGCCATTCCCAATTGAGCCATCGTCAGTTTTTTTCCGCGCGCCGTGTCCGTGATAACGGCGACGTCTTTCATAAACCGCTCGTAATTGAAAAAATCGAACAGCGAAGTCATCGCGCCGTTTTTTTTATTAACGACGAGAAGCGTGAAAATTCCGCAGTTCGGATGACAATTGCACGACGACCAGCCCCACGGCGCGTCCGCGCCCTGCAGCATATCCATCACGGAAGTAAAAGCCGAATAAGAGCTTAAAGGAAACCAATCGCGCAGCGGCTGAATGTCCAGACTGCCGTTTAATTGATTTTTCAAATCGTGCGTCATTCCGGCGAGCGTGTAGCGCTGCCGCTGCCTGTCAGCGTCGGAAACGTCTTCGTCGCGTCCTGTAAACGAAACCGGCTGAAAAGCGATGGTTTGAACTTTGTCGATGTTCTGCGCGGCAAATTTAACGATGTCGCCGATCGCGTCATTATTAATCGTGTTGACGATCGTCGTTACGAGAGTAACTTTTATGCCGACCGACGCCAGATTTTCAATCGCCTTTAATTTAACATCAAAGAGATTTCCGACGCCGCGATGTTTATTTTTCTCCTCGGAAACGCCGTCAAACTGTAGATAAACTCCGTGCTGACCGGCTTCCTTCGCGGCTTTGCAAAACTCTATGTCCTCGGCGTATCGGATGCCGTTCGTCGCCGCTAAAATCCGGTAAAATCCGATCTTTTTGGCATACGCGACCGATTCGAGAAAATGCGGCGCGATTGTCGGTTCGCCGCCGGAAAATAAAATGATGATCTGGCGGCGCGGTTTAAACGAAACGGCGCGGTCTAAAATCGCTTTCGTATCTTCAAACGTCGGTTCGTGAACGTAACCGACCTGGTTTGCGTCCATAAAACACGGGTTGCACATCATATTGCAGCGATTGGTCAAATCAACAGTCAAAACCGCGCCGCGCCCGTATTTAATGTCCGAAGTTCCGTGATGATGAACGTGCGAGTCTTCCGCCGCTTTGAAATCGCGTCCGTAAAAAAGCGATTCGATGCGTTCGAGAAACTTTGCGTCCGTTGCTAAAACGTCTACAAACTCACCGTGCGCCGGGCAGCTTTTCCGCATCAGCACCTGCCCGTTTTCTTCCAGAATTTGCGCTTTGATCTCGCCCGGATGCGAATTCATCAATATTTCGAGCGGAATATTTCCGCTCGTCACGCCTTCGCGCACCTGTTTGACGCAGGTCGGGCAAAGCGAATCGGTTTCGCGCGGAAACCCGAGCGGCGGCGCAGTTCGCTCGTAAGATTTGAGTAGCGGTTCAGCCGCCCACGCGGGCTTTATCGACTCGCCTTCGGGCAGAGATTTATTGACCGCCTGAAACGCTTTCCAACTTAAATCGGCAAGTTTTGAAGCCGCTTTCGAGCTTGTTTTCCCTTTACCTTTTCCATTTTCGCCGCGTCTGAAATTATCGCTAAACATAATGTTTTAATATAAAAAGATGACTAAAACTTTTTGTGTTTAATAAAAGGCTGGAGAATTCGCCTTTCCTCGTTTCAAATTAACCGTTTATGAAGAAAATTACCGGCAATTCGTGTATTGATTTTATTGTTAAATGACTATTTCAATTCTTTCAATTGAATCTTCAAAACAACCTTTTCCGAAAGCCTGCGCGTGCAGTCGCAAGATAAAAAGTATGCCGGACGCATAAACGTCTTTGGAAAAGTAAGGATTTTCGACTGCTCAAAGATTATCGAAAATCTTTTGCGAATACAATGTTTTTTTGTGGGTTTCGGGTTTCTCGCAGCTGAATTTTACGCCCAATTTATTAAAGTTTTTTAGCTTATTTTATATTCGAGTGTTCAAGCTGATAAACATTAAATATAAAAGCCGTTTGAACTACTGATACAAGTAATTCAAACGGCTTTTATTCTTCTAAGAGAACGAGTTAAGTTTTGCAACAATCGGCATCCGGCAAAACTTTACGAAAGTTTTCGCTTCAGCAACTTTTATTCTTTCGGTTTGGCGAATTTTGAATCCTCGATAACAGCATTGTGCTTGATTTCGGTTATATTCGTAATGATTTCAAATTGCGGCGTGATGATGCGGACTTTATGCGGCAGCTTTACGCCGTCAACTTCGCGATAATCTTCATAAAAAGATTGTGTCGGCATTTTGCCTTCCGGAGAAACTAAAATGCCTTCGCTGCGCAAAAGCAAGCCGCTCTGTTTGTCGAAATAAAAAGTTTCCGGCGCGAGTCCTTCGGGCGTTCCGAAAACGACGTAAGCTTCTTTATCGCCTACTTTTTCGACGCCTTTTACTTCCATTTTCGGATACAGTTTATCCAAATTCACTTCGCGGTAAAAATTACCGGCTAGTTTCGTTTGCAGCAGTTCCTCGCCCGATTTATCGCGGCTTCCCTGCATAGGATTAACACCCCATGCGGTTTTCCCGTCGAAGGCTTCGACGATTTCGCCTATGCCCTGCAAATTCGTTTTCGAATAAACTTTGTCAGGCGCCGCCGAAAAAGATTCGAGCGCGCCTTTAATGCCCATCGGCGCCAGTTCAAACGTGCCCTTCATCGTGCGCGTCTTGATTCTTTCGTTTGCAGCGCGCCCGCCGAGCGCCGCGACATATTTGTCTAAAACTTCTTTTACCGTCGGCAGTTTAGCAGTTTGGGCGGTTTTTGCCGTTTCGGGTTTTCCGTTTGCAGGTTTCGCCGGTTCGGCTTTTTGTCCGAAAACATTAACGGAGATTGAAAATACGAATGTAAAAAAGATGACTGATTTTAATTTCATTTTAATTTTCCTTATTTCTTTTGCTTAATCTTTTACTTGTTTTGTGCTTTATTTATTTCTAAATTGTTCTTAATTGTTCAATTACTAAAAATGCTTTTAAGGGCGGCTTCGAGCGGCAAATCGCTCCCGTCGAGCAGCGCCTGCCGTGTTTGTTTTATTTCAATATCGGGCGTTACGCCGCGCTTTTCGATCACGATGTTTTTCGGCGATTTGTAATCGGAAATCACGTATTGAAAAATCGCGCCGGTCGGAAGCACCGTAAAAACCGACGGCAAAACAGCACCTGCGCTTCGTTCGCCGACAATTTGCGCGCGACCGATTTCCTGCATTCCGGCGGCGAAAACTTCGCTCGTTGAAGCCGTTCCGTAATCGGTCAGAACGACGATTTTTCCATCGAAAGGTTTTGCCTGCGGGTAGACGATAAATTTTTGTTCGGTCGTGCGCGCCGTCATCGAACCGAGCGACGTTTGTTCCTTTAAAAGAAGCCCGGCAATGCCCGGCGCCATTCCGCCGATTCCGCCGGGATTTCCGCGCAAATCAAATATTATCCCCTTCGCATCGACAAATTCTCGAACAGCTGCGCGAATTTTCGGCATTTGCGGAATTACCCAAATGTTAAATCGTATATAACCGACATTGCCTTCAAGGCGTTTAGATTCGAAAACGACTTCCTGCGGCGGGAAATTTCCGAGCGCTTCGGACATCTCGCTTTTCGCCGCATAGCGTTTGGCGCTGAAAATTTGCGATTCGTTTTTTGCGTTGAGCGTTTCCAGGGCGGCGATTGTATCGGGTTTTCCGCCGATTGCGCTCATCAATGTTCTTTCGAAATAAAGATTTTTGACTCTTTCGTTTTGACCTTGAGCGGTTAAGTTTTTTTCGAGCGGCGCGAGAATTTCCGAAACCGCTTTTCCGTTGATTTTTTCGATGCCGAACCCGTTTTTCAAACCGGCGGCTTCGGCGGTCGAACCTTTTTCAACGCGGACGACAACCGCTTTGCCGTCTATCATCTTCAGCTCGATGCCGATTACGCCGTCGCCGCGTTCTACCGCTTCGGCTTGCGATGTCTGCTCGTAAACACTGAAATGCGAGAGTTTTAACTCATTGAGCATTTGCCGCAAAACATTATAAAACTGCGCGTCGGTTTGCGCGGACATGGCTTTTGGCTCATATATTTCACGCATTTTCAGCCAGTCAACGCCGCCGAATGTCGGGTCGTAATGTTTTTCATTGACGGTTTTCCAAACCGTTTCAAAAGTTTGACGGCGAAGTTCCGTCCGGTCGATTTTCGGTTTTTCGGTGGCTGCGGTTTGCGCCTCGATCGGCAAAAATGCCGCGAGCATAAATGCGAAAGCGAGAATAATTTTTAATTGCATCATATTTTTCAGAAGAATGAATGTCCTTTGGTACTACGAAAATGCTTTTTTCATTGTTTCAATTTTGCAGAGAGTGCAACAAAGGATAAAATACCGAGACATAAAAACCAGTATTGGGAAATCGATTAAACAATGAAATCTTACAACGATATTTTAGGACTTATCGGCAACACGCCGCTCGTTAGAATAAATAACATAACTCGCCAGCACGGCATCAAAGCGCAAATTTTCGCCAAAATGGAAAACCTGAATCCGGGTTATTCGGTAAAAGACCGGATCGGCATCTCGATGATCGACGATGCCGAAGAAAAAGGAATTTTGAAACCGGGCGGAACGCTTATCGAGGCGACTTCGGGAAATACGGGAATCGGGATGGCGCTCGTCGCTGCGGTTCGCGGCTATAAATGCATATTCGTAATGACGGACAAAGTTTCGATCGAAAAACGCCGTTATTTAAGAGCCATGGGCGCGGACATTGTAATTCGCCCGGCTGCCGCCAAATACGGCTCTCCCGATCATTACGTTTCGACGGCGCGCCGCATCGCCGAGGAAACGCCGAACAGTTTTTATCCCGACCAGTACAATCACCCGGCAAATCCCCTGGCTCATTACCGCACGACCGGACCGGAAATCTGGCGCGACACCGAAGGACGCATTACGCATTTCGTTTCGTCAATCGGAACGGGCGGAACGATCAGCGGCACGAGCCGATTTTTAAAGGAAAAAAATCCTGATATTAGAATCATCGGCGCGGACCCGTACGGCTCGATTTTCAAAACTTATAAAGAAACCGGTCAGGCGCCGGAAGCGACGCCTTACCTGGTCGAAGGAATCGGGCAAAACATCCCGGTCGGCAACGCCGATATGAAAATCGTCGATGAAATTATCAACATCACCGACCGCGAAAGTTTTGAAATGTCGCGCCAGCTCGGGCGTCAGGAAGGAATTTTCTGCGGCGGCTCGACCGGAACGATTTTCGCAGCCGCGCTGAAAGTCGCTAAAAATCTCGACGAAAACGCCATCATTGTTTTCATCGTTTGCGATACGGGCGAGCATTATTTAACCAAGCATCATTCCGACGAATGGATGAAGGAAAAGCTTCTGCTCGAACCGCAAAAAATCACCGCCGGACTAATCGCCGAAACAAAAAACTCCGGCTCGCCGACCGAACTGATTTTCGTTTCGCCCGATGAAACCGTCAGCGCGACGCTCGCTTTAATGAGCGAAAAGGGCGTCACGCAAATTCCGGTTCTCGAAAACAACGAATCGGTCGGCTCGGTTCGTGAAAGCCGTATTTTGACAAAACTGATTGAAAATCGTGATCTGCTCGAAGCGAAAGTCAGCGAAGTGATGGAAAAAAGCTTCCCGATCGTCGATGTCGACGCCAGCTCGAGCGAAATAAAAACCAAGCTGCAAAAATCTCCGGCTGTTTTAATCGAAGACTTTAAACGAATAACCGGTATTATTACTCGTTCGGATGTTCTGGATTTACCGAAATAGAGATAGATACAGAAATTTCTACAAACCGGTTCAAAGTTTTAGTTGTAAAACAGATTGTTTTGACGTAACTTTGAACCGATTTTAATAATAGAAAGCAATGAATGAAGAATTCAAATCAAACAATCCGCCGGGCGAGCCGATTGCTCCTCAAAACACTTCAAATATTGCGCCCGGAGACAAATCGAAAAGCCCGGGAATTATGAATCCCGGAAATCCTTTAAGAGAAACCGGCAAAAGCGACTGGAAAATGCCGGAACCGGTTTTTCGCGTTTCTAAAGGTTATTGCCCTTTAAAGTCCGACGGCTCCGAATCGAATCCCCCGCCGGCGCAAAAACACGGACTTTCCGCGCCCGGCGCATTCCCGGCGGCGGCTTCCGAAGAAAATTTGCCGGACATAACCCTGCACAACGTAAGTTTTGCCGATATAAAGGCGGCAGCGACGGAAAAAGAAAAAAAACCGCCCGCAGAAAAAAAGAGCGCTCCGGTCGCCGAAAAAACTTCTACAGAAATTATCAAGCCGGTTTCCGCTGAAGTACGAAACCAGCCGGTCAGCGGTTCGGTAAACAAAACGCAAACCAAAGCGGCATATATAATCCTGGGCGTTTTAGGAATTTTAGGAGTTTTATTTATTACCGCCGCTGTTATCGCGGTTGCTTATTTTTGGTTTTTCTTTCGAAACGTCGTCGAATAAAGGACACGCGATTTTTTTTATATTCAAAAAAAGCCTTGAAAAACTAATTTCAAGGCTTTTTTGTTTGAGCGCGCAAAACGCAAACTTTTTCCGGCGTCGAGCGATTATTAAGGATGCGTCATATCTTCGGGTTTAACGAGCTCGTCGAATTTTTCGCCGTCCAGGATTCCCAGCTCGATTGCCGATTCGCGCAGCTTGATGCCTTTTTTATGCGCGTTTTTCGCGATCTTCGAAGCGTTGTCGTAGCCGATATGCTGGTTGAGCGCCGTTACGAGCATCAGCGAATCGTTCAGATATTCGTCGATCTGCGCCCGGTTGAGCTCTATTCCGTTTATGCAGAATTCAACGAAACCTTTACAGGCGTCGTTTAATAAACGAACCGAATGCAGAAAATTATGAATCATCACCGGTTTGAAAACGTTTAATTCAAAATTTCCCTGCGAACCGGCGAAACCGATCGCCGCGTCATTTCCCAAAACCTGAGCGGCGACCATCGTCATCGCTTCCGATTGAGTCGGGTTTACTTTTCCCGGCATAATCGAGCTGCCCGGCTCGTTTTCCGGCAGAATCAATTCACCGATTCCGCAGCGCGGACCCGACGCGAGCCAGCGAATATCGTTAGCGATTTTCATCAAGCTGCACGCCAGAGTTTTCAGCGCGCCCGAGGCGAAAACGATTTCATCGTGAGCCGAAAGAGCCGCGAATTTGTCCGGATGCGCGCGGAAAGGCAAACCGGTCAGCTCGGCGATCTGTGCGGCGGCGCGGTCGGCAAACTCCGGGTGCGAGTTAAGCCCCGTGCCGACAGCGGTTCCGCCGATCGCCAGATCGTAGAGACCGTCCAGAACCTGTTTCAAACGTTCGATGTCGCGCTTGATCAGGCTCGCCCAGCCGCCGAATTCCTGCCCGACCGTTAAAGGCGTCGCGTCCTGCAAGTGCGTTCTGCCGATTTTCACGACGTCTGCGAATTCAGCCGCTTTCGCGCTTATCGAATTGTAAACTTCTTCGACCGTCGGAATCAGGGCGTTTAATCTTTCCGCCGCGGCGATATACATCGCCGTCGGAAAAGTGTCGTTCGAAGACTGCGACATATTCACATCGTCGTTCGGGTGAATCGGCGTTTTGCCGCCCATTTCGCCGCCCGCGATTTCGATGGCGCGATTCGAGATAACCTCGTTGGCGTTCATATTCGTCTGCGTTCCCGAACCGGTCTGCCAGACGCGCAGCGGAAAATGAGCGTCGAGTTTCCCGTCGATCACTTCGTTTGCGGCGCGCACAATCAAGTCGGTTTTGCGCACATCCATTTTGTCGGATTTCAATTGATGATTGGTGATCGCGGCGGCTTTTTTCAAAATTCCGAGAGCGCGAATCATCTCGCGCGGCATCGTGTCGAAACCGATGTTGAAATGATGAAGACTTCTTTCCGTTTGCGCGCCCCAGTATTTATCCGCTTCGACCTCGATCGCGCCCATCGAATCGGTTTCCGTTCTCGTTTTTTTATTCGTTTGTGCTGCTTCTGACATTCTTAATTATTCCTTGGATTTTAAGTTTTTACTTATATTTACACTTAGATAGATTAATTTTACATCAATCTTTGTTTTAATCGAAAAAGCCCGCCAATTTTTAAACGAATGCTTTCAGAAAATTTTTCGCTGTTATAAAAAACCAAATAAAAATCAATCATTTTTTAGAAATTTAAATAAAACCCGGCTTTTGTTTCATTTTGTTTTCATTTGGTTTTCAGCCGGTTCGTATTTTCTCAATGGAATCGCGATTGTAAGCGGCATTGAAAAAACGCTGAATTTGATGTGAATGTTGCCGGCAAACATCGCAAAAACAGCACAAGCTTCCTGCCTGCAACGATTAAAACAAATTTAACATTTATTCTTGACATAAAAAAAAGAAAGTTGTCATAATAGAGACCGTCGAGCAATCGACATTCAATAAATTGTCCATCCTGGTACAACAAATTGTCCAATTTGGCACAACCTGCTTTGTATTTAGTTATTGATTTAACAGCCAAGTCGTCTAATAAAAAAATTGATTAAATTCGGGTTTGCCTGCATTGCCGGGACCAAATTCTCAAATGCATTTAAACGTATTTTTTCGTTCAACCGACACTTTCTAAAACAAGCAAAACAATATCGCAGCCGCTTGTTTCAAGGCAGTTGCGACACCTGTCTCCAATCACAAACTGATCGTATTGTGCCGCTTGTTTTGTCTTTTTCAAGCCCAAAGTGAAGCGCAAATAAAACACGAGTCGGATTAAGCAGAGAGAAAAGCAGACAAACGTATCCCAGAGAAATATAACGAGGAAAATACATTCATGAGATTACTTTTAACAATCGTTTTGAGTTTGTTAATCACGGCTGGCGTATATGCTCAGCCCGGCGA
>JAOAPX010000063.1 GCA_025463125.1 Acidobacteriota bacterium
TCAACAATATCGGAAACAGTGCCTGCTCCGACTGTTCTGCCGCCTTCTCTGATAGCAAAGCGTAATCCTTTTTCCATGGCGATCGGAGCGATCAGCTCGATTTCCATCTGAATGTTATCGCCCGGCATCACCATTTCAACTCCGGTCGGAAGATGCGCCACTCCGGTTACGTCCGTCGTGCGGAAATAAAACTGCGGGCGATATCCGGTGAAAAACGGTGTGTGACGACCGCCTTCTTCTTTCGTTAAAACATAAGCTTCGGCTTTGAATTTCGTGTGCGGCGTGATCGTGCCCGGTTTGGCAATCACCTGTCCGCGTTCGATTTCTTTTCTTTCAACGCCTCTGAGCAATAAACCGACGTTGTCGCCGGCGCGTCCTTCGTCCAGTAATTTCTTGAACATCTCGACGCCCGTGCAAACCGACTGGCGCGTGTCCTTGATTCCGACGATCTCGACAGCTTCGTTAACCCGAACAATACCGCGTTCGATTCTGCCGGTGGCGACCGTGCCGCGTCCCTGAATGGTAAAAATGTCTTCGACCGGCATCAGGAAAGGCTGATCAACCGCGCGTTCCGGCGTCGGAATGTAATCGTCGACCGCCTGCATCAGCTCTTCGACCGTCGCTTCCCATTTCGGATCGCCTTCCAGGGCTTTGAGCGCCGATCCTTTCACGACCGGAATATCGTCGCCCGGAAATTCATAAGAAGAGAGCAATTCTCTGACTTCGAGTTCGACCAGTTCGAGAAGCTCTTCGTCGTCGACCATATCGACTTTGTTCATAAAGACGACCATCGCCGGAATTCCGACCTGGCGACCTAAAAGAATATGTTCTCTGGTCTGCGGCATCGGTCCGTCCGTCGCCGCGACGACGAGAATAGCTCCGTCCATCTGAGCCGCGCCGGTAATCATGTTTTTGACATAATCGGCGTGTCCCGGACAATCGACGTGCGCGTAGTGACGATTTGCCGTTTCGTACTCGACGTGCGAAGTGGCAATCGTAATCCCGCGTGCCTTTTCTTCCGGCGCATTGTCGATCGAATCAAACGATCTGAATGCCAGCTTCGGATTGTTCTTCGACATTACTTTCGTAATGGCGGCGGTCAATGTCGTTTTCCCGTGATCAACGTGCCCGATTGTTCCGATATTCACGTGCGGTTTGCTTCTGTCAAACTTCTCTTTACTCATAGCTTCTCCTAAAAATTTTTGATTTCAGATTTTAGATTTGCGAGTGTTTTCAATCGAAACCGCAAATTCAAATCGCAATTTTATTTAATTACTCGCTCCCTTAACTTTAGCGATAATTTCTTCAGCGACATTTCGCGGAGCTTCGGCATAACGCTCGAAGTGCATTGAAGAGGTCGCGCGTCCCTGCGTAGAAGAACGTAAATCCGTTGTATAGCCGAACATTTCCGAAAGGGGCACGAAAGCGGTAACAACCTGAACGTTGCCCGGACGCGGCTCCATTTTATCGATCTGACCGCGGCGGCGATTTAAGTCGCCGTTGACAGCGCCCATATATTCTTCCGGCGTAACCACCTCGACGCGCATAATCGGTTCAAGCAAAACGGGTTTCGCTTTTTTGACCGCGTCCTGAAACGCGAAGGAACCGGCTAAGTGAAACGAAATTTCGTCCGAATCGACTTCGTGATAAGAACCGAACAAAAGTCTGACTCTGACATCGACGATTTCATAACCGGCAAGGTATCCGCGCTGCATTGCGTCTCTGACGCCTTCCATCGTCGGTTTAATGAACTGGCGCGGAATTGAGCCGCCGGTGATTTTGTCTTCAAAAACAAAGCCTTCGCCCGGAGCCGGTTCGATTTCGAGCTCGACGTGTCCGAATTTACCGCGTCCGCCCGATTGTTTTTTGTAGATTTCTTTGCCCGGCGCACTTGTGGTAATCGTTTCGCGGTAAGCGACCTGCGGTTTACCAACGTTGGCTTCAACGCCAAACTCGCGTTTCATTCGGTCAACGATAATTTCCAGGTGAAGCTCGCCCATCCCGGCAATAATCGTTTGTCCGGTTTCCTGATCGGTATTGACTCGAAAACTCGGGTCTTCCTGCGCCAGACGGTTGAGCGCGACGCCCATTTTATCCTGATCCTGACGGGTTTTCGGTTCGACCGCGACCCGCACGACCGGATCCGGAAACTCCATCGATTCTAAAATGATCGGATTATTTTCGTCAGAAACCGTGTCGCCCGTCGTAACGTTTTTCATCCCGCCGATAGCAACGATTTCGCCAGCCGAAGCCGATTCGACATCTTCGCGTTTATTGGCGTGCATCAGCATCAGGCGACCGACACGTTCCTTAGTTCCTTTAATCGTATTAGTAACGTAAGAGCCTGAAGTGACCGTTCCGCTATAGATTCGAACGAATGAAAGCTGTCCGAGATGCTTGTCCGCCATCAATTTGAAAACCAGACCGGAAAAAGGCGCGCTCGCATTTGCTTCGCGGGCTTCGACGGCATCGGTTTTCGGGTTAGTTCCTTCGATAGCAGGAATATCGAGCGGGCTCGGCAGATAATCGACCACCGCATCCAGCATCGTTTGAACGCCTTTGTTTTTGAATGCCGAACCGGTAACGACCGGAACGATTTGCATTGCCAGCGTTCCTTTGCGAAGTGCGGCGCGAAGTTCCGCTTCGGTAACTTCTTCGCCCTCGAGATACTTCATCATCAAATCGTCGTCGATGCTTGAAACGGCTTCAACCAATTTGTCGCGCCATTCTTTAGCGTCGTTTTGATATTCCGCCGGAATTTCCGTAACCTCATATTCCGCGCCTTTCGTTTCGTCTTTCCACAAAAGCGCTTTCATCTGAAGCAAATCGACGACTCCTAAAAACTTATCTTCAATGCCCACAGGAATCTGCAACGCCACAGCGTTTGCACCGAGGCGTGTAACAATCGAGTCGAAAGAACGGTAGAATGAAGCACCGGCGCGATCCAGCTTATTAATAAAGCAGATGCGCGGAACGCCGTATTTATCCGCTTGACGCCAAACAGTTTCCGATTGCGGTTCAACGCCTGCCACTCCATCGAATACGCAGACCGCGCCATCGAGGACGCGAAGCGAACGCTCGACTTCCATTGTGAAATCAACGTGACCCGGCGTATCGATAATATTAATGCGGTGCTGCACGCCTTTGCGCGTCCAAAAACAGGTAGTTGCAGCGGACGTAATCGTGATTCCGCGCTCTTGTTCCTGCTCCATCCAGTCCATCGTCGCAGTTCCTTCATGAACTTCGCCGATTTTGTGCGAAACGCCCGTGTAAAACAGCACGCGCTCCGTCGTCGTGGTTTTACCGGCATCGATGTGCGCCATGATGCCGATGTTTCTAAATTTGTCTAAGCTAATATTTGCCATAACTTTTGATCTTTGAGTAATGAACTTTGAGCTTTGAAACAACTTCTTTCAAAGGTCTAAGGTCAAAGTTCAAAGGTCGAATTAGAATCTGTAATGAGCGAAAGCTTTGTTCGCTTCTGCCATACGGTGAACGTCTTCGCGTTTTTTCGCCGCGCCGCCTCGGTTATTGGTTGAATCGAGAAGTTCGCCGACCAATCTGTCCTGCATTGTTTTTTCGTTGCGTTTGCGCGCATTCGTTACAATCCAGCGAATCGCTAAAGTATTGCGGCGGTCACGACTGACTTCGATCGGCACTTGATAAGTAGCGCCGCCGATACGGCGGGATTTCACTTCAAGTGTCGGAGAAATGGTATCCAACGCTTTTTTAAAAATCTTCAAGGGCTCTTCGCCGGTTTTCTGCGCTACTTTTTCCATCGCGCCGTAAAAGATTTCTTCGGCGACAGATTTCTTTCCCTGCCACATCAAACCGTTTATGAATTTGGTTACGACCACGCTGTTGTAAATCGGGTCCGGCAATACTTCTCTTTTTCCTGCAACTCTTCTTCTTGGCATAATTTTATTTAATTACCAATTGCGAAATTACCAACTACGAACTGCCGAATATTTTTAATCGGCGATTCGTAAGTTTGAAATTCGCAATTATTTTTTCTTAGCCGGTGCGGCTGCTCCGCCTTTCGGTCGTTTTGCGCCGTATTTCGAACGCGCCTGATTACGATTGGCAACGCCTGACGAATCGAGCGTTCCGCGAATAATGTGATAACGAACACCCGGCAAGTCTTTTACGCGACCGCCGCGAATCAAAACGATTGAGTGTTCCTGCAAATTATGTCCGATGCCCGGAATATAAGTAGTAACTTCAATTCCGTTGGTCAGGCGCACACGCGCGACTTTTCGCAGAGCCGAGTTCGGTTTCTTCGGTGTTTGCGTGTAAACGCGGGTGCAAACTCCGCGTTTTTGCGGATTGGCTTGCAGCGCCGGACTCGCCGTTTTGTATTTCACCGCCTGGCGACCTTTGCGAACTAATTGGTTAATCGTTGGCATTATTTCCTCTTCTAAACTCCAAAAGGCAAAAGAAAGCTTTTACCTGACTCTTGCCGAAAACTTTTTCGGCAGTTAGCAACAAGTGATTACTTGATGTATTTATTTAATTGATTAAACCTTAAATTATATCGGGCTTCAACTTTGCTGTAGCGTGGCTCTATAAATGATATGTTCAATATGCCGCAAGCCGTTGGTTCGGCTGTCTTACGCTACAATTCCTGTTTTAACCTTCAAAAATCTTCAGCCCGACACCTTGCGGCGCCGCACTGTAAATCTGGACGACAATGTCCGAAACTTCAGATAATACGAAACACCGAAAACTTTGTCAAGCGAGCTTTTGCACAATCGAAAGTTTCACTGTAAAATTCCTTTTTTTGATGTTAACCGCAAAAATAAACCTTATTTTTTATATTATATAGACAGACGATTATCTTTGCCAGTTAAGACACATTATTTTTGCGATTATTGTTTGAGGTTTTTATGACGACAAAATTTGAAGATTACTTAAATAAATTTACGGAAAGCGAATGGCTCGCGGCGATTGAAAAATTGCTTCCGGCAATTCACGAAGTCGACCGCAACGCCGTGCAGATATGGTTTCGGTTTTATCCTTTGGAATTGTTTCGCTATTTACAGGCGGCTGAAGACAAGACAAAAGCCGCGCAGAAATTCGTTTTGCAGGGCGATTACGAATTGAAAAACCAAATTGATTCTTCGCACCGATTTCTTTACGGTCATCGTTTCTGGAAGGAAACGAAAGCGGAAATCGAAAATCGCGCCGCGTCTTTTAACGATGAAACCGCCGGTTTAAGCGCCTTGATCGAAGAAATCGCGCGTTCTGTCGCGGAAAAATTGAAAGCTGACAAATCTCTGACAATTGGCATCGCGGCAATCGGCTTGATGACGCTCGCCCAGGTCGGCTTGGAAGCGTTCAAAACCGCGAAAGGCGAAACCGAAAAGCCGAAAGGACTTTTAGCGAAATCGCCCGACCAAATCGTTAAAGAACGACTCAAAGACGATTCGCAGGGCGTTTTCGGATTTTTGAAAACGGTCAATAAAAAATTCACCGTCGTTTACGATGAAACCGAACGGGACGCGAAGTTTTCGATTATCCACGACGAGGAAATCGCCACCGGCTCGGCGCGCAATCAGACGAAAGACTGGCGCGCGGCGGACGAGCGCTGCTGGGAAGGCGTCGTGCCGGTCGAATGCCGTTCGGCGGCGTGCGGAACTTGCTGGGTCGGCGTTCTCGGCGGCGAAGAAAAACTCTCCGAAGTCTCGCGTCTCGAACGCAAACAGATGAAGGTTTTCGGTTATCAGCAGCCGGAAGACGACAAACCGTTTCTGCGCCTCGCTTGTCAGGCGAGAACTTTCGGCAACGTAAGTATCGTTATTCCGCCCTGGAACGGCGTCTTCGGCAAAAAGATTTACGGCGTTGAAGACGTGGAACTCGAACCGGCGACGACCTCGGCTAAAAAGCTTCGCGAAACGATCGCGAGCGGAACCTCTGAAACATAAACAGCGGTTATTTTTAAGTAACCAATATCAAGCCCAATATATTCGGTAAAGGCGCGTAGAATTAAACGAAAGAGCGGTTTTTTATGATTTTCGTTTAATTCTACGCGCCTCTATCGTTTAAAGCTGAAATTTAAAACTTAAACTTCTTTTACGCGGCGTTTCGTTAACAGTAAAAAAGGCGTTTTTACTGTTTCGAGCCTTTTGTTAGTATTTCTTTATGAGATACTTTTTTTTGTGCTTTGCTTTCCTGATTTTCGCTTTCGTTCAAGTTTCTTTTTCGCAAACAAACACCCCGGTCGCTTATCCGTTTCCGGTTAAGTTTCTTTCGCTTTCGCTCGAAAAACAAAATTTGAAGATGGCATATATGGACGTTTCGCCGGCAAAGCCGAATGGTGAAACATTTATTTTGTTTCACGGTAAAAACTTCAACGGCTTTTACTGGAAAAACGTCATCCCGATGCTCACCTCGCGCGGTTATCGCGTGATCGTACCGGATCAGATCGGCTGGGGAAAATCCGACCGCCCGAATATTCATTACAGCTTTCATCAATTAGCCGCGAACAATAAAACTCTGATCGATTCGCTGAATATAAAAAAGGTATCTGTGCTCGGTCATTCGATGGGCGGAATGCTCGCGACGCGTTTCGCTTTAATGTACCCGGAAACCGTCGCCAGATTGATTCTCGAAAATCCGATCGGGCTTGAAGACTACAAAACCTTTGTTCCGTTCGAGCCGCTCGAAAAAGTCTTGCAGGGCGAATTAAAAGCAACTTACGATTCTTATAAAAATTATCAGAAAACTTATTACCCGGTTTGGAAACCCGAATACGAGCAGTACGTCGAAGCTCAGGCAGCGGATTTAAAGCTGCTGAATTTTCCGCAGATCGCTTTTGTCAACGCTTTGACTTTTCAGATGATCTACGAACAGCCTGTCGTTTACGAATTTGAAAACGTCGCGGCGCCGACGCTTTTAATAATCGGTCAGGAAGATCGCACCGTCGTCGGCAAAGGAAAAATCTCGAAAGAAATCGTCAATCGCTACGGTCAATATCCGAGTTTGGGGAAAAAGCTCAATCGTCTGATTAAAAATTCGCGTCTTGTCGAGCTGCCGGACGTCGGACACATTCCGCATATTCAAACGCCCGGGCTTTTCGAAAAAGCCGTCGGTGAATTTGTTCCGCAGGCAAACTAAACATTACCGGCGAGCTTAAATCGCACATAACAAAACACAAAAATATTCCGCAAAAATATTCCGCAAAACGCCTTAAATTAATAATCAATATATTATAAGCTTTCAGACTTTTTATGACCAAATCAACTAAATTTCCGCCGATCATCCTTATTTTATTCGCCGTTTTGCTTTGGAGCACGGGCGGGCTTTTTATAAAAATGACGACGATCGATGCTTTTGCGGTGAATGCCGGGCGTTCGTTTCTGGCGGCATTAACGGTCGCGGCTTTTACTTATAAGAAAGGACTCAGGCTCGATAAATTCACGCTTTTAACGGCTTTTCTGTACGCCGGAACGCTTTCTTGCTTTGTTTACGCAAACAAATCGACAACCGCCGCCAACGCGATTTTTCTGCAATACACCGCGCCGATTTATATCCTGATTCTTTCGCCGTTTGTATTAAAGGAAAAGTTTCATTTTTCCGATTTGATAACCGTCGTTATTTGTCTTGCGGGAATGAGTCTTTTCTTTTTTGAAGAACAGGGTTCGGGCAATCTGCTCGCTTCAAATATTTTTGTCGGCAATATCGCCGCGCTCGCTTCGGGCGTGTTTTTCGGCTTGTATTTTATATTTCTTCGCCATCCGCGCTCGCTCAGCAACCGGAATCCGGCGCTTTCTGTATTTTACGGCAATATTTTAGTTGTCGTTTTTATGATCCCGTTTTTAATACAAAACCCGCCTGAGCCGAGCTCAAACGATTTACTGGCAATCGTCTTTCTCGGCGTTTTTCAAATCGGCACGGCTTACATTTTATTCACCAAAGGCATTTCCGAAGGCGTTCGCTCGCTCGACGCAAGCATCATCGGCTACGTTGAACCGCTGCTCAATCCGGTCTGGGTTTTCCTGTTTATCGGCGAGCGCCCGAACAAATGGGCGATCATCGGAGGAGCGATCATTATCGGCGCCGTTGTCTTTCATACCCTCAAGCAAAATCGCTCCCGAATTCGTTCGAGACAAGAGAAAATGCTTTAATTTTTCTTATAGTGTGATAAACTTTATGAATACACCAAAATAAAACGAGTTCTTATGCTCGTTTATTTTTTTTAATTTAAAAGTCTTTTAAAAACACATCTTTTATTAAACAATTTTGGAGAAGTAAATTTATGGGTGATTTAAACATTCCATCAAACGTAACAAACCGCGAATTGATACGATGGGTTACGGAAATGGTTGAGCTCTGCAAACCCGACGCAGTGCATTGGTGCGACGGTTCGCAGGAAGAATATGACCGCCTGTGCGAAGAAATGGTCGAAGCCGGAACATTTATTCGCCTGAATCCGGAAAAACGTCCGAATTCATTTCTGGCGCGGTCGCATCCGTCTGACGTGGCGCGCGTCGAAGACCGAACGTATATCTGCTCGCGCAGCAAAGGCGATGCCGGACCGACGAATAACTGGATGGATCCGCGCGAAATGAAATCCACCTTAACGCCGCGTTTTGAAGGCTCGATGCGCGGGCGCACGATGTATGTTATTCCTTTCTGCATGGGACCGATCGGCTCGCCGATCTCGCAGTTCGGCGTACAGTTAACCGATTCGCCGTATGTCGTCGTTAATATGAAATTAATGACGAGAATGGGAAATAAAGCGCTCGAAGCGCTCGGCGGCGGCGATTTTGTTTATTGTCTCCATTCGGTCGGAATGCCGCTTGAACCGGGACAAAAAGATGTGGAATGGGCTTGCTCGCCCGACCCGAAAGATAAATATATCGTTCATTTCCCGGAAGAAAGAATGATCTGGTCTTACGGTTCCGGCTACGGCGGCAACGCGCTTTTGGGTAAAAAATGCCTGGCGCTGCGAATCGCTTCGACCTTGGGGCGCGAGCAGGGCTGGCTTGCCGAGCATATGCTGATCGTCGGCGTCGAATCGCCGGACGGGCGCAAAGATTACGTCTGCGCCGCTTTTCCGTCAGCCTGCGGCAAAACGAATTTCGCGATGCTGATTCCGCCCAAACCATTTCAGGAAGAAGGCTGGAAAGTAACGACCGTCGGCGACGACATCGCGTGGATTAAACCCGACGAACACGGACGCCTGCACGCCATCAACCCGGAAGCCGGATTTTTCGGCGTCGCGCCCGGCACGAATTACAAAACGAATCCGAACGCGATGGAAACGATTCGCGAAAACACGATTTTCACGAATGTCGCTTTAACCGACGACGGCGACGTTTGGTGGGAAGGAATGGACGGCGAGCCGCCCGCGCACGCCATCGACTGGCAAGGCAACGACTGGACGCCGGAATCGGACGTAAAAGCCGCGCATCCGAATTCCCGCTTTACCGCGCCTTCGATTCAATGTCCTGTTATTGACGACCGCTTCGACGACCCGAAAGGCGTTCCGGTTTCCGCGTTTATTTTCGGCGGACGCCGCAATTCGGTCGTGCCGCTTATTCAGCAATCATTTAACTGGGCGTTCGGCGTTTATATGGCGGCGACGATGGGCTCGGAAATGACCGCCGCCGCGTTCGGCAACGTCGGCGAAGTCCGCCGCGACCCGTTTGCGATGCTTCCGTTCGCCGGTTATCATATGGGCGATTATTTCGCGCACTGGCTCGATTTCGGTCGCCAAATCCCCGAACCGCCGCGCATTTTCTCGGTCAACTGGTTTAGAAAAGACGAAAACGGCAAATTTCTTTGGGCTGGATTCGGCGAAAATATGCGCGTTCTGAAATGGATCGTCGAACGCTCGCGCGGGAAATCAATCGGCATCGAAACCCCCTTGGGCTGGATGCCGCGATACGAGGATATGGACTGGCGCGGAATGGAAAACTTCGCGCGCGAAGATTTCGAAAAAGTGATGAGCCTCGACCGCGACGCGTGGATCAAGGAAATCGCTTCGCACGACGAGCTCTTTTTCAAACTCTACGACCGTCTGCCAAAAGAAATGACTTTCATCCGCGAGCTGCTTGTTTCCAACCTCTGGCGCTCGCCCGAACTCGGCTTAGCCGCGCCCCGCCCGGAACCCGCTGACAAAACCTTTCAGGAAACGAGAAACCGCGACGCGATCCGCGCCGTGCCTGGTAAAGCAGCGGCAAAAGCAGAGTAAGTAAAAAGTAAGGCGATTCAATACGAGTCGCCTTATTTCATAAAATCGTTTATTCGCTGTTTTGTGTATTCCGGAAGGTCGGAATTGAAAATTGCAAAACGCTTAACTTTCATTTCCTCAAACCATTTTGATAAAACAGTCTTGATAATATCTTCGTCGTTTTTATTATTTGGAGAGGGTGTAACTTCTAAAACCAACACTTCAAGATTCTCTAAATCCGATCTTGTAGAGATTAGACCAAAATTTTGCTTAACAATGTCTTCTTTCCAATTCGGATTATTTCTCAATTTAAATTGGTCGAACAAATCGGGTAAAATATAGGCGAATCTATTTCCGTTTTTATCTTTTGAGTCCTGATGATAAATGTAACCGTCTGTAAGAATAATAAGAATATTTCTGTATTCGGAGTTATTATCTACGCTGTAATCTTTCACGTCGTTCTTGAAAAATCTCCAAATATCCGAACCGAGCCATTTGTTGCTAGTTAGAGCCGAGTCGTAAATCTTTCCTAGATTATCGGCAAATGTCGCTGAAATATTATCGTGAACTTCTTTCTTTTGTTTGGGATCCATTTTCGATAAATCCACATTTAGTTTTTCAGCCCAAATATTAATATTCGGGTCTTGAGGTTTCGGACTGAAAATTACTTTAATCTTGCCTTTTGCGGAAAACGCGCCTTTACTTTCCATATCTTTGGCAAAATAATTTGATACTTCTTTCACAACGGCAAGGTCTCTTTCAGAATGCTGAGGGTTTTCAGGATTCTTTTTCACATCAATCCTATCTGAAAGGTCGCATAAAATTGTGATGTTTAGTTGCTGCGATTGCGGTGAATTTGTTTTCCCGCCGCTTAACGAATTGCCGGAGGAAGAATCCGACGACGAACCACAACTTGAAGTGAAAAGAAGAAAGGTTATTAACAAAAAGTATGAGTATTTAATCACAATTTTATTTTATCTCCTCTAACTCGCAGGAAGTGATTTTCACGAAATCGTGAACTATCTCACTCGCCTCCTGTAGATCCTCATTCTTTTTTCCGCTTTGCTTCATCCAAGACATCCAGCCCTGCGCGAAACCAAAAACGTGAAGTTGGAAATCCTTTGAAATTATTGAACCTTCAAGCGATTTATTGAGCTTACTTATTTCTGTATTATGTTCGGCGACGGCGTGCGTCATTCTTTCGCTCTGGCTTTTTAAGTCGCCGAGTTCGGCTAATAAATCTTTAATCTGTTTTTCCTTCTCTTTAATTGCGACGCCAATTTTGTCGTTTTTACTGTAAGCTTCCATTGTAAAATCGAAAATAAAGCCCCAAACAAAATAGACCAAGAAACCGGCAAAAATGATCAACCAAAATTCAATGCGATTTATTGCCAGTGAGATTGAATAATCCGGGATATTTTGAAAACTATTTGTTTTTGAGAGATTGTAGATTTTTTCCGTAATTTCGTATGCCAGAATGCTGTCGAAAAGAAAAGTAATAAAAATCATTCCAATAAATTTGACATGCTGCTTGTTCTCTTGAAATTTATGCATCAGATAACCCATTGCAATAAAAACAAAGGGAATTGTAAGAATCAGTATAAGCTCTGTAACCCCATCCTGGAATGCTTTTTCTACGGCTTTAGCGTCAAAAATCGAAGCGGCAACCCCCATTTCATTTCCCTTAAATTCTTTAAAAAAAGCTGAAAATGAAGCCGAACTGTAGAATACAAATAAATATACCGTCAGAAAAAACAAGATAAACACCCCAATAAAGAAACTAACTTTATTGGTTTTGTCTCCGGTTATTTCCTGAGGATTTTTTCTAATGTGTGAAATATCTTCTTTGAGCTGCTCAATTTTCTCTTTGGTCTTTGGAATTTCCTCAGTCTGGACTTTTTCAATTCTTTTTTCGAGTCGGGCAATATCACCTTTTCGTTCTTCAATCTTTAAGCGGTGAGGTCGTTTGAGTTCCTCTTGTTTTACTGTGTCATCTTTGATTTCCTGTTTGAAATCCTGATAAATTTTATGCAGGCAAACCCTCAATCCGGCGAGAGTGCCGTCTAGTCTACCTGCTTGAATAAATCCATATTCGGGAAAAGTCTTTCGATAATCAGC
The DNA here is from genome assembly GCA_025463125.1 of Acidobacteriota bacterium. Lineage (GTDB taxonomy): Bacteria > Acidobacteriota > Blastocatellia > Pyrinomonadales > Pyrinomonadaceae > SXVE01. Next base: position 12,296 of record JAOAPX010000063.1, read on the forward strand.
TTGAGTTTGGGTCGAAACGGTTTCAGTGTTTTTATCAACAATTGTTTTGGTTCTGAATAGACCAGTTAATAATCTTGAGTTTTCCATACGTTAAATATTTTCAGACACTATTTTGAGTAACTGTTCTGTTGATGTGCCTTTTTCTGCTTCGTCCAAAAGAAATCGTGAAAGTGTAGGTATGTTTTCTTCTTCAAAACCAAATTTTGAACAAAACATTTCTAATAATTTTTCTTCAGATGAGTCGATTTTCCCGTCAGCCCAGGCAATTCTTGCAAAGTCGTACAGGCATTCGACTTTTTCAATAACAGTTTCGGGAAACGAAAATCGAATTTTATCCGGTCGTAATACAACATCCTGAATTTGGGTCAAAGATATTCCGCGTTCTTCACCAATTCGATAAAGCATTTCCAGTTCTAATTCATCAACTTCAGAATCTGTGAGCGTGAGATGGTAAAGATTGAGAAAATGACTTTTTAACTCATTTGTAAGATTCATATTGTTTTCAAAGGTGATTAGACATCCACCTGTTATTTTGGCTGGAGTCAGATTTTCATCAATATAATCCAGAAATCGTAAGTTGTATAGTTAAATTTTTCTAAAA